>NZ_LIQX01000347.1:0-569 GCF_001418475.1 Streptomyces ossamyceticus
ATCCCGCCGTCCCCGACACGCCCCCTCACCACTGACCGACCCGGAGGAATGACCCATGCCCCAGCCCAACTTCGTCGGGTACCACATCCGCAAGTGGTTCACCCAGACCGAGGACACCCTCGCCAACGAGACCGGTGTCCTCGCGGACGGCGACCCCGTCCGCAAGATCGTGATCGCGGCGGCGGTCCACAACCCCTACGCCGGGCGGTTCAGCCAGGACCTCGGCGACATCGTGGCCGACTCACCGAAGCTGGGTGAGGAGTTCGGCCGGCGCGCCCTGGAGGCGGCCGGCGGCCTCGCGATCCAGAGCTACGGGAAGGCGTGCCTGGTGGGCACGGCCGGCGAGTACGAGCACGGCAACGCCTTCCTCACCGCGGTCTTCGCGGACCCGGTGCGCGAGGCGGTCGGTGGCGGGAAGGCGTGGGTGCCGTCGACGGGCAAGCGGGGTGGGCCCGGCACGGTCCTCGACGTTCCGCTGGCCCACAAGGACGCGCTGTACGTCCGCTCGCACTACGACACCATCACGGTGAGCTTCTCCGACGCCCCGCACCCGGACGAGGTCGTCGTCG
>NZ_LIQX01000347.1:618-22421 GCF_001418475.1 Streptomyces ossamyceticus
GTTCGAGCCGCTGGCCGGGCGGCTGAAAGACCGGTACCGCGTCCTGGCCCTCGACGCGCGCGGGCGGGGCGACAGCGACTGGGACCCGGACGGCGAGTACCACACGGAGTCCTACGTCTCCGATCTGGAGCAGTTCACCGACCGTCTCGGTCTGGACGGATTCGTGCTGCTCGGCCACTCCATGGGCGGCGCCACCACGTACGTCTACGCGGCGCGCCACCCCGAGCGGGTGCGCGCGGCGGTCGTCGAGGACATCGGGCCCGGCTCCTCGCTGTCCGGTGCCGGCGCCGAGCGCATCAGAAGGGAAGTGGCCGAGACCCCGCGCGACTTCCCCGACCGGGAGGCGGCCCGCCGGTACTGGCGGAGCATCCGGCCGCACATCTCCGAGGAGGCCCTCGACTCCCGGCTGCGGCACACCCTCGCACCGGACGAACAGGGGCGCTGGCGCTGGAAGTTCGACCTGGCGGGCATCGCGACGGCCCGCCTCGACCCGGATCCGGCCCGCCAGGTCGACCTGTGGCCGTATGTCGAGGCACTGCGCTGCCCGACCCTGGTCGTCCGCGGCGGGGAGTCCGACTTCCTGCCCGCCGCCACGGCGGTGGCGATGACGGTGCGCAATCCGCGGATCCGGCTGGTGGACGTCCCGGGCGCGGGCCACTACGTGCACGACGACGCCCCGGAACCCTTCCACCACCACTTCACCCGATTCCTCAGGAGCGCGGAGGCCGTGCGATGACCGAACCCGTCGTGCACCGCGCCCAGGTGGCCGTCGTCGGCGCCGGACCCGTCGGTGTGACGGTCGCCAACTATCTGGGCCTCTACGGGGTGCGTACCCTACTGATCGACCGCAGCGAGGAGATCGTCGACTATCCCCGCGCGGTCGGCATGGACGACGAGTGCCTGCGCAGCTTCCAGGGCGTCGGGCTCGCCGACGAGATGCTCGCCGACATGATCCAGAACGTGCCGCTGAAGATGTTCGCCGCGAACGGCCACTGTCTGGCCGACATCAGGCCGGACACCAAGGAGTTCGGCTGGCCCCGGCGGAACATCTTCATGCAGCAGCTCGCCGAGCGCACCCTGCGCGAGGGCCTCGCCCGCTATCCGCATGTGCGGTCCCTGCTGGGTCATGAGCTGGTGCGTCTGGAACAGGACGGCACCGAGGCCCGGCTGCACGTCGTCGGGCCCGACGGGCAGCGCGTGCTCGTGCACGCCGACTACGTGGTCGCCGCCGACGGCGGTCGCAGTACCGTGCGGGAGCAGTTGGGCATCCCGTTGAGCGGGGACACCCACCCGCGCAAGTGGGTGGTCATCGAGTGCGACAACGATCCGCTCGACGCCCCGTACACGGGGCTGCACGGCGACCCGAAGCGCCCGTACGTCTGTCTGGACCTGCCGTACAACTACCGCCGCTGGGAGTTCATGCTGTTCCCCGGCGAGGACGCCGAGGCCATGCTGCGGCCGGAGAAGGTGCACGAGCTGCTGTCCGGGCACGTGCCCGATCCCTCGGCGCTCCACATCATCCGGGCCCGCGTGTACACGCATCACTCGCGGGTGGCCGACCGGTTCGTGGACGGCCGGGTCTGCCTGGTGGGCGACGCCGCCCACCTCATGCCGCCGTGGGCGGGGCAGGGCATGAACACCGGCATCCGGGACGCGACCAACGTCGCATGGAAGCTGGCCGCCGCGGTCAGCGGGCGCGCCCATCCGCGGATTCTCGCCACCTATGACACCGAGCGGCGCGAGCACGCCCGCGCGATGGTGAAGCTGTCCGACGCCATCGGCCGGTTCCTCGCCCCGACGAACACCACGGTGGCCCGGGCCCGGGACACGCTGGTGCGGGGCCTCACCGTGGCGCCGCCGGTGCGCAGCTGGCTGGTGCACATGAGGTTCAAGCCCGTACCCCGGTACACGGAGGGCATCATGCTGCGCGGCCGGCGGCCGGGGCGGCGGAACTCCCCGGTGGGCCGCATGTTCGTCCAGCCGAGGGTGGAGACCGCCGACGGGCGGGTCGTACCGCTGGACGAGACCCTCGGGGAGTGGTTCTCCCTCATCGGCTACGGCACCGATCCGCTCGTCCATCTCGATCCCGACAGCCGTGCCTTCTGGGACCGGATCGGCACGCGGTACCTCACGGTCGTCGAGTCCCGCTCGGGCCGGTCCCGTACCGAGCGGCGCGCGTCGGTGACGGGCTCGGTGACGGTGGAGGACGTCGACGGCACCCTGCGGGACTGGTTCGCCGCGCACGAGGGCGGTGTCGCCGTGGTCCGGCCCGACCGGTATCTCGCGGCCCTGGCCGCGCCCCGAGACCTCGGGGCGGTGACCGACGCGTTCGAGCGGCTGATCGCGCCGTCGCGGGCCGGGGAGTCCAAGGACGCCTGGCGCTCGGTGCCCGTCCCGGAGGGGGAGGCCTCGTGATCGTCGAACAGCGCGACTACCTCCTCAAGCCGGGCGCCGCGGCGCACTACGTACGGCTGTGGGAGGAGTACGGCCGAGGGCCCCAGGTGCGGATCCTCGGCAACCTCCTCGGCTGCTGGACCACCGAGGTCGGCGACCTCAACACGCTGGTCTACCTCTGGGGCTTCGAGAGCCTGGAGGACCGCGCCAAAAGACGCGCCGCGCTGGCAGAGGACGACGAGTTCGCGTCGTTCCGCGGCCGGGTGCGGGAGTTGCTCGTCCGGCAGACCAACCGGCTCCTCGTCCCCGCCACCGAGCACGTCCATGTGTGCCCGCCCGAGGGAGGCCGGGGATGACCGCCGATCCGGCCCCGTCCGCGGCCGCTCAGGAGTACGTCGACGCCATGGCCCGCGACCGGGGGTACGTCCTCGACTACCACAAGGTCATGGCGCGGTACGACCTCGATGTCCTGCGGGCGACGAACGAGCTGGTCCGGGCGGCCTATCTGGCACCCCGCAGTCTGGACCGCCGTACCAAGGAACTGCTGTTCATCCTCAGCCTGACCGTGATGCGCGCGGACCGGCATCACATCCAGAGCCACATCCGGGTGGCCCTCGACCTCGGGGTGACCCCGCGGGAGATCCTGGAGGCGATCGAGATCGCCCTCCCGGAGGCCGGCATCGTCGCGTTCCAGGCCGGGCTGGAGGCCTGGCGGGAGACCGTCGGCGCCGTCGGCATCGAGCCGAACTCCGCCCCCGGGGAGGGCGGTTCAAGCGCGGTGGAGTGAGCGGGGCGGCACGGCGAGAAGGGGCGGTCTCCTGGAGACCGCCCCTTACGTGTGCGGGAGTGTCAGAGGGAGGAGGGCACCTCGGCCGGCGCGGGCTCCGTCTCCTGGCCGTCCGTCCGGCGCCCGCCGCCGAGCCGGCCACCCCGTACGGCGCCCAGGGCGAGCCCGCCGACGAACACCAGCAGGACGCCCAGTTCCAGGAGCAGGGCGGTGCCGCCTGAGGCGCTGATCAGGGTGGGGAAGTTGGCGATGGCCATGACCATGACGCCGAGCAGCAGCAGGACGGAGAGGCTCGGCGCGATCAGTGTGTGCCAGGGGCGGGTGTCCAGGCGGGTCCGCCGGAAGAAGGCCACGATGGAGAGCGAGGTGAGGATGTACAGCACCAGCAGCGACAGCACGGCCACTCCCCCGCCCCAGGTGAGCAGGGTGACCACCGGGTCGGCGCCGGCCACCGCGAACGGCACGACCATGCAGAGGGCGAGGACGGTCTGTGTCAGTCCGGCGTGGTGGGGTGCCCCGTGCCGGTTGGTGTGCGACAGCCGGGTGGGCAGGACGCCGGTGGAGCCGAGCGAGTGGAGGTAGCGGTTGATGGCGTTGTGGAAGGCGAGGATGCCCGCGAGGAGCGAGGAGGCGAGCAGGACGGCCATGGTGTCGGTGGCCCACGGGCCGAGGGTGTCGGTCACGGGCGCCAGGACCACCGAGGTGGCGTCACCGTCGCGCAGGGCGGCGCGTGCCACGTCCTGCACCCGGTCCGCGCCGTGGTGGCTGACGACCATCCAGGAGACAAAGCTGAAGAACACCGAGATGACGACGACGGAGAGGTAGGTGGCCCTCGGCACGGTGCGGGTGGGGTTCCTGGCCTCCTCCGCGTAGATGGCCGCGGACTCGAAGCCGATCATGGAGGCGATGGCGAAGGTCAGGGCCACGCCGGGCGCGCCGGCGAGGAACGCGGACGGCGCGAAGCTGCCGGTGAGGTTCAGCCCCTGGGGGCCTCCGCCGGTGACGAACTCATGGATCGCGAACGCCACGAGCAGCGAGCTCTCGGCGACGACGAGGAACGCCAGCAGTTTGGCGCCGAGTTCGATGTTGAGCGAGCCCAGGATCTGCACGAGCGCCATCGTCGCCACCGCCCAGACCCACCAGGGCAGGTCGACGGAGAGGTACTGCACCGCCAGGCCCTTGACGACGACGCCGTACAGGCCGTACATGCCCGCCTGGGTGGCGCCGTAGCAGAGCAGGGCGGTCTGGGAGGCGCCGACTCCGACGGTCCCGCCGAGCCCGCGTGTCACATAGGTGTAGAAGGCTCCCGCGTCCGTGACGTGCCGGCTCATGGTGATGAAGCCGACGGCGAAGACGGCGATGACGGCACCGACGACGAGGTACGCCGCGGGCGCCCCGCCGCCGTTGCCGAGGCCGAGCGGCACGGGCAGGGTGCCCACGATGCCGGTGAGGGGGGCCTGCGCGGACAGGACGAAGAAGAGGATGCCGGCCACACCGACCGCACCACGGCGTAGGTGCGTGCGGTGTCCCGGATCGCGTGACTGCTGGGACAAAGGGGACTCCTTGATCAGTACGGAGCGCGTCGGCGGGGAACACGGCGCGGGATCCGGACGGGGGACGCCGCAGAAAGAGGGGGCGTCGGGCCGAGAGGCGGTCGCGTTGCGCCGGGACCGTGTCGGATCCTGGTGACCGCCGTCCGGATGTGATGGGGGACACTGTCCTGCCTTCCGGACCCTGGGAGGGTGCGCGGCCGTGCACGCGCTTTCGCCACTGCATGCACGGAGCGGAACCGAGAGGGTACGGTCAGCGCTCCGCCGCCCCGCCCCGGCGGACGGGAACGATCTTCCGGGCAAGGGGAGTTGACGATACGGTGGCGGAGCAGCAACGACCGGATGGAGCGCGTCCATGCGAACCGTCGTGACGACCGAGCAGGTCTCCCCGGACGAGCGGTTCGACTTCTGGGTCGAGGAGATGGCCCGTCTGATGGTCGCGCCGCTGGACACCACGCGGACGGCCACCGATGTCTTCCACGGCACGGCCGCCACCGGCCGGGTCGGCGCGCTGCGGCTGAGTGCGCTGAGCGCGGGACCGCTGCGGGTGCGGCGTACGGAGTCGTCGGCCGCGCGGCACGAGGAGGACTTCTACAAGCTGGCCCTCCAGGTCTCGGGCTCCGTGGTGATCGAGCAGGACGGCGTGCGGAGCCGGCTCACACCGGGTGACCTGGCGCTGTGCGACACCTCGCGCGCCTACGGCTTCACGTACGAGAGCCCCTTCAGCACGGTGCTGGTGCTGGTGCCGCGCCCGCTGATCCCGCTGCGGCCGGAGACCCTGCGCGCGGTGACGGGCCGGCGGATGGCTCCGGACCAGGGGGTGGGCGCGGTCGTGGCGCCGTTCCTGCGGTCGCTGACCGAGCAGAGCGCGCACTGTGCGGGGCCCGAGGTGTCGCGGCTGGCGGACGGAGCGGTGTCCCTGGTCACGGCGCTGCTGTGCGAGCGGCTCAACCGTGCGGCGCCGGTGGCGCCCCATCTGGCGACCATGCTGCGCATCCGCGACTACATCGAACGCCATCTCGCCGACCCGGACCTCACACCGGATGTGATCGCCGGGGCGCACGGCATCTCGCGGCGCTATCTCTTCAAGCTGTTCGCGGAGGAGGAGACGACGGTCGCCGGCTGGATCCGCACCCGGCGACTGGAGCGGTGCGCCCGGGACCTCGCCGACCCGGCGACCCGGGACCAGCCGGTGGCCGCGATCGCCGCCCGCTGGGGGCTCCTCGACGGCCGTCACTTCGCCCGCGTCTTCAAGGCGGTCTACGGCGAGACCCCGCGGGACTACCGGCGGCGGGCCGGACGGGGTCAGGCGCCCCTGCCGCCCGGACCGAATCCGGCGCCGGTGCCGCCCGTGCCCCTGGGGGGTTGACGGCGCCGCGTCGCCCCGGTTCCGCCGTCGCGTGCACGGCGAGGTGGCGTTCCGTGCACGGGCTCGACCGAGCACGGCGCTCCGGGCGGGAAATCCCCTACCGGGCTCTGGACGGGACACGGGCCGCGCGTTTTTCATCTACGCACGTTGAAAAAACGGCCGGCCTCCCCCGGAAGGAACGCGATGACCTCCCCTGCCCCGCACCCCCTCGCACCGCTCACCCCGAGTGAGATCACCGCGGCCCGCGCGATCCTCGCCGAAGCCGGACTGCTGGCCGGGACCAGCCGCTTCGCCTACCTCGGCCTGGAGGAGCCCGAGAAGGACCTCCTGATGGCGCGCGCCGACGGCGACCTTGTCGACCGACGGGTGCGGGTCATGGTGCACGACACGGCGGGGGCGCCCGCACATGACGTCGTGCTCTCGCTGACCCGCCGGGCGATCGACTCCGACCGCCTGCTCGACGCTGTCAAGGACGGGCAACTCCCCATCCTGGAGGAGGAGTTCGATCTGATCGAGGAGATCGTGGCCGCCGACGAGGGATGGCGGGCGGCGCTCGCCCGGCGCGGCCTCGACGGGGCGCTGGTGCGGGTCGCCCCGCTCTCCGCGGGGGTGTACGCGGACGAGTACCCCGACGAGGCCGGACGCCGTGTCCTGCGCGGCCTCGCCTTCGTCCAGAAGAGCCCGGAGGACTACGCATGGGGATGTCCCGTCGACGGTCTCGTCGTCTACGTCGACGTGCTGAACAGGACCGTCGACCGGATCATCGACCTCGACCCGGTGCCGCTGCCCGACGTGTCCGTCGACTTCGGCGACCCGGCGGTCACCGGCCGCCGCACCAGCCAGAAGCCCATCGAGATCACCCAGCCCGAGGGGCCGAGCTTCACCCTCGACGGCAACCTCCTGGAGTGGGAGAACTGGTCCCTGCGGATCGGCTTCGACGCCCGTGAGGGCCTGGTCCTCCACCAGATCGCGTTCCACGACCGCGACCAGGGGCGCGACCGTCCCGTCATCCACCGCGCGTCGATCGCCGAGATGGTCGTCCCCTACGCCGACCCGTCGTCGGTGCGCTCCTGGCAGAACTACTTCGACACCGGCGAGTTCCTGATCGGCCGCATGGCGAACGCCCTCGAACTGGGCTGTGACTGCCTCGGCGACATCACCTACCTGGACGCCGTCATCGCCGACGACACGGGTGCCCCGCGCACCCTGCGCAACGCGATCTGTCTGCACGAGGAGGACCACGGCATCCTCTGGAAGCATACCGACCTGTGGACCGGCCGCGCCGAGACCCGCCGCCAGCGCCGCATGGTGCTCTCCTTCTTCACCACCATCGGCAACTACGACTACGGCTTCTACTGGTACCTCTACCTCGATGGCGCCATCGAGTTCGAGGCGAAGGCCACCGGCATCGTCTTCCCCTCCGCCTACCCGGGCCCCGGCTACCCGTACGCCTCCGAGGTCGCCCCGGGGCTCGGCGCCCCGTACCACCAGCACCTGTTCTGCGCCCGCCTGGACATGGCCGTCGACGGCCCCCGGAACCGGGTGGAGGAGATCGATGCCGTACGGGTGCCGATGGGACCGGACAACCCCCGCGGCAACGCGTTCACCCTCCGGCGCACCCCGCTGCGCACCGAGTCGGAGGCCCAGCGGGACGCCGACCTCGCCGTGGGCCGGGTGTGGCACATCTCCAACCCCGAGTCGCTCAACTCCCTCGGCGCGCCCGTCGGGTACACCCTCCACCCGGAGGGCAGGCCGACCCTGCTCGCCGACCCGGGCTCGTCCATCGCCGCCCGCGCCGCCTTCGCCACCCGGCATCTGTGGGTCACCGCCTACGATCCCGCCGAGCGCTACCCCGCCGGCGACTTCGTCAACCAGCATCCCGGCGGCGCGGGTCTGCCCGCCTACACGGCCGCGGACCGTTCGCTGGACGGCCGGTCGCTCGTCGTGTGGCACACCTTCGGCCTCACGCACGCACCCCGGCCGGAGGACTGGCCGATCATGCCCGTCGACCACACGGGCTTCAAGCTCACCCCGACCGGCTTCTTCGACCGCAACCCGACGTTGGACGTCCCGCCGGCCGCGGCCGTCTCCCACGGCTGCTGCGATGCATGACCTGCTGGCGGTGGCCGGTCTGGCGGCGGCGGTGGTCTGCCTGGCCGGTCATCTGCCGGGGCCGGCGCGCGGCTGGGGACCGCACGCCGTCGTCACGGCGGTGATGGCGGTGATGGTCCTGCCGGGCGGACGGTCGGGCGGGGCGGCGCTCGCCGGTACCGCCGTCGTCGCGGCGGCCGCCGTGTGGCGGCTGTGCGCGGGCTGCCCGGGGCGCGGCCGAGCCGCCGAGACGGCCGACCTCGCGGCGATGGCGCTGCTGACGGCGGCCGCACTGCCGTGGGGGACGGCCGTGCCGCACCACGGAGCCGGTGCCGGTACGGGAGGCGGCGGGCTCGCGCTGCTCGTGGCCGGTTGCTGGGCGGCGACGCGTGCGGGCACCGTGATGTTCTCTCAACTACGCGGTGGTCAAGGCCCGTTGGCGCGGCGGCAGGACGCGGCGTCGGTCCTCATGGTCGTGGCGATGACCGCCATGGCATGGTGAAGCGGCACAGGCGGGTGCCGGTCCCGTCGGAGGAAGGGAGTCGGCGGGCTCATGCCGAAGATCGTCGACCATGACGCGCGCCGTCGTGAGATCGTCGCGGCGGTGTGGGCGCTGATCGCCCGCAAGGGGCTCGACGCGGTCACGATGCGCGATCTCGCCGCCGAGGCGGGGTACGCCAACGGGGCCCTTGCCCCGTACTTCCGCGGCAAGGACGACATCCTGCTGGCTGCCTTCCAGTACGCCGTCGAGAGCACCGACGCGCGGGCCGAGCGGGCCATCGGTGACGCCACCGGGCTCGTGGCGCTGCGCCGGCTGTGCCACGAGATCATGCCGCTGGACGAGACACGGCTGCTGGAGGCCCGGGTCGTCGTCGCGTTCTGGGGCCGGGCCCTGCACGACCCTCGGATGGCGGCCGTCCACGTCACCGCCCTGGACCGGTGGCGGCAGCGGATGGCCGACTGCCTGGCAGAAGCCAGGGCGGCCGGCGAGGTCCGGGGCGCCGCGCCGGACGAGCGGAGCGCCGACGCGCTGCTCGCGGCGCTGGCCGGTTTCCAGGTCAACGCGCTGCTCGTCCCGCACACCGCGACGCCCGAGCACCAACGGGCCGCCCTCGACGGCCTGCTGGCGTCCTTCTAGCACCACGAAGATCGCCAAAGATCGCCAATTCATCCCATGACCCCGTAAGGGCCGCCCGGCTTTCATGTAAGGTATGGACACTTCCCCGAGACGGCCCTATAAATCCATCCCATGTCCAGAGATCGTCATGGCTTGACCGGGGCGGGCCGCCCCCTTGACCGCAGATCGTTCCTCGCCACCACCGCCCTGACGGCGGGGGCCACCGCCCTGCCCGGCGGCGTGCTCTCCGGCCGGGCGGCGGCGGCCGTCCCCCCGCAGATCACGCTCCCCGAGCGGGGCATCCACGACACCTCCCCCGCCTCCGCCTGGACCGACGGCTTCCTCACCGGCAACGGCGAGCACGGGGCCGTGCTGTACGGCGCGCCCACCCTGGAGAAGGTGGTCCTCAACCATCACCGGCTGGTGCTGCCGAACGGCACCCGCGACGTGAAGCCTCCGGTGCTGTCCGGCCGTCTGGAAGGCGTACGCGACAAGGCACTCGCGGGCGACTACTCGGGAGCCAACCGGGACTTCGCCGCGGGCTGGTCCCTGCGCTGGACGCAGTCGTACCACCCGGCCTACGAGCTGCGCATCGCCACGCCGGGCATGACGACGGTCCGCGACTACGGGCGGGTCACCGACTTCCGTACCGGCGAGGTGAGTTCGAGCTGGACCGACCAGTACGGCACCTGGACGCGACGGGCGTTCGTCTCCCGCGCCGACAATGTGATCGTCCATGAGCTGCTCCCCGCCACCGGCCGTACCGTCGACACGACCCTGAGTGTGCACACCGCGCTCGACGGGCTGCCCACCAACCTGGGCTTCACCACGCGCGCCACCGTCGCCGGGGGCTCCGGCTATCTGAATCTGCGCGGCACCTACCCCGCGGGCCAGGGCGCCTTCGGCTACGAGGGCGTCACCCGTGTCGTCGCCTCGGGCGCCGGCGCCACGGTCACCGCCACCGGTGCCACGATCGTGGTGGCCAAGGCGACCCGGGTGCTGCTCCTGACCAAGCTGGGCCGCTACGAGTCGTCCACCGGCTGGGACTCCGAGCCGCTGCACACCCGGCTGGCCGCTCTCGGCACGGACTACGCGGCGCTGCGCGCACGGCACACGGCCCTGCACACCCCTCTGTACGACCGCTCCCGCCTCGACCTGAACGTCCCGGACGCCGACCGCCGGCTCTCCGTCAGCGAACTCCTCGCCCGCCAGAACGCCGACCGCAATGTCATCGACGCGGCGCTGCTGGAGCGGCTGTACGACTCGGGCCGCTACTTCTTCCTCAGCTCCAGCGGCATCCTCCCGCCCCGCCTCACAGGGGTCTGGACGGGGGCCTGGGGCGCGGCCTGGGCCGACGACTTCACCACCGACGCCAACGTCAACCTCCAGGTCGCGGGCAGCAACATCCTCGACCTCACCGAGCCCATGCAGGGCTACTTCGACCTGATCCTCGGGCAGCTCGACGACTGGCGGACCAACGCCAAGAACCTGTACGGAGCCCGCGGCTTCCTCGCCCCCTCCCGCACGGACGGCGAGTACGGCCACATGCTCCACTTCAACGGCGGCAGCTTCCCCGGCCACACCTGGACGGGCGGCGCCGACTGGCTGCTGTACCCGCTGCTGGAGTACTACGAGGTCACCGGCGACGAGGCGTTCCTGCGGGACCGGCTCGGGCCCGCCCTGATGGAGCTGGCCCTCTTCTACGAGGACTTCCTCACCCGTACCGACGCCAACGGCAAGGCGGTCTTCGTGCCGTCCTTCTCCATGGAGAACTCCCCCGGCAACACCGGCGTCTGCCTCTCGGTCAACGCCACCGGCGACATCATGGCGGGCAGGCACGCGCTACTGGCCGCGATCGACGCCGCCGACGCCCTCGGCGTCGAGCAGGGCAGCGGTCAGGGCGTCGCCCGCTGGACGGCACTGCTGAAGAAGCTGCCCGCCTACCGTGTCAACGGTGACGGGGCGCTGGCCGAATGGTCCTGGCCGAGCCACACCGACCGCTACAACCACCGGCACATCCAGCACCTGTACGGCGCCTGGCCGCTGCACGAGATCAACCCCGAGGAGGAGCCCGCGCTGGTCCGCCCCGCGAAGCGGGCCCTCGAACTGCGCGGCGACCAGAACATCTCCGCCCACGGCAGCCTCCACCGGGCCCTGGCGGGGGCCCGGCTGAAGGACGGCGGACAGGTCTACGGCAACCTGCGGAAGATCCTCGGCAACAACATGATCTTCAAGTCGCTGATGACGTCCCACAACCCGAACCTGGACATCTACAACGCGGACGCGGCCAACGCCATCCCCGGTGTGCTGGCCGAGGCCCTGCTGTACCACCGCCCCGGAGTGCTGGAGATCCTGCCCGCCCTTCCCGACCAGCTGCCGAAGGGCACGATCACCGGGGTCAGGGCCCGTGGCCGCATCCGCGTCCACAGCTTCACGTGGGACCTGGACGCGCGGACCGCCACGTTGTCCGTGACCTCCGCCGTCGACCAGGAGGTGACGTTGATCAGCCGGCGCGGCATGACCGGCGTGTCCACCACGGCGACCGTCGCACCGTCCACCCTCGGCACCCACGCCAGAAAGGTGTCGCTGGCCGCCGGTCAGCGCACGGAGATCTCCGTCTCCCTGCTCAGCGGCTTCTTCCGGCTGGTCAACCGGAACAGCGGCCACGTCCTCGACGTGCCCGGCGCGAGCACCGCGGACGGCGCCGGGATCATCCAGTGGGGCTGGTCCGGTGCCGTCAACCAGCAGTGGCGCCTGCTGCCCGAGGCCGACGGCTCCTTCCGCCTGGCCGCCCGCCACAGCGGCCGACTGCTGGACAGCCCCGGCGGCTCGGGAGCCGGCGCCCAGCTGATCCAGTACCACGATGCCGGCAGCGACAACCAGCACTGGAAGCTGGTCGCCGCGGGCGACGGCCACCATCGGCTGGTCAACGTCCGCAACGGCTGGTGCGTGAGCGTCGACGGTGACTCGGCGCAGGCGGGCGCCCGCGTCGTCCAGCAGCCCGTCGGCACCGGCGCCGCCCAGGAATGGCGGCTCGTGGCGGTGTGACCCGACGCGGGACCGTGACGGCGTCGGGGGGGCGGCGGCCCCGGCCATGAGCAGAGGCCGGGGCCGCCTCGGCGTTGCACGGGCGATGCCCGCCCATAGGGGTGGGAGGTCGATGGCCGTACCATGACGTGACCGGGCTCACGTCGCCCCGGCCGACTCATGATCCGGCTCACGTTCCCAGCCGCGAACGTCGGCGGCGTCCCGCCATCAGTCCCGTCGCGCGGGCACCGCACCCGGCTTCGCAGGAGGCACACGGTGAAGGACGTCGGAATCGACCGAAGAACGTTCCTCCGGGGCGTCGGCGCCGTCACGGCGGGCGCCGCCGCCGTGACGTCCACCGCGTGCGGGCCCCCCACCGCCCGGAACTCCGGCGGAGCCGGGAACAGCCGGACGGTCGTCGTCCGCGACATCGGCGGCGCCTACGGCGAGGCGCACCGCAAGGCGGTGTACGAGCCGTTCGGCAAGGAGACCGGCATCCGCGTCGACGTGGTCCACATCCCGACGTACGCGGAGCTCCTCTCCCAGATCCGGGCGGCCCCCCGCTTCGACCTCATCGACATCGACATGAGCGCGCTGGCCCTCTTCGAGAAGGACGACGCCACCCAGGAACTCGACTACGACCGGCTGGAGCACACCCGGAACGCCGGCATCGCCCAGTCCCTGCTCACCTCCCACGGCGTCGGCAAGAACTACTGGGCCAGCGTCATGGCGTACCGCACCGACGCCTTCGGCGGGAGGGCGCCGGAGACCTGGGCCGACTTCTGGGACACCAGGGTGTTCCCCGGCAGCCGGGCCCTGCAGAGTCCGGAGGGGGGCCCGCCCGAGTTGGAGTTCGCCCTCCTCGCCGACGGTGTGGCCGCCGACAGGCTCTACCCCCTCGACGTCGACCGCGCCTTCGCCGCCCTGGACGCGATCAAGGGCGCCGTCCACCGGTTCTGGGACGACGGCGCCACACCGGGACTGCTCCTGGAACGCCGACGGATCGCCGCCACCACGGTCTGGCACGGCCGCCCGAACCACCTCATCCAGCGGGGCGCCCCGCTCGCCTACCAGTGGAACGGCGCCCGCCGGCAGAGCAACGGCTTCGGCATCCCCCACGGCGCCCGGCACCCGGACGCCGCCTACCGGCTCATCGACTTCGCCCTGCGCCCCGAGGTGCAGGCCGCCGTCGCCGAGCTCTACCCCATGGGCCCGGTGGTACCGACCGCGTACAAGTACCTGCCCAGGGCCGCCGCGGATCTGGCCAGCTCCCCGGAGCACCTCTACACCGGTTTCGACCTGGACATCGCCTGGTGGGTCGAGAACAAGGAAGCCGTGATCAAGCGCTGGCAGGAGTGGGTGCGGTCCTGAGGACACGGCACAGGGACGGATCGGCACCGTCTCTCGGCACCGCCGGCTCCCGCCGGGCACCGGGAAGGACATCCCGTGGACATGACCAGCATCTTCGAGCGGTCGACCGACCGGCCCGGCGGTCGTCGTTCCCGTACGGCGGCTGCCGCGCCCCCGCCCGAGGACCCGGACCGGTCACACAGGTCACCCACCCGGCCGCCCGGGACCCGTGCGCGTTCCGTGCTGAGCGCGCGCAGCGTCGCGGGTCAGGTGTTCCTGTGGCAGCTGGTGCTGGTGATCCTGTTCGCGGCCGCGGCGGGCGTGGCGCTCGTCCTCCAGGCCCGCACGTCGAGCACGGAGGAGGCCCGCAGAGTGTCGCTGGGCGTCGCCCAGGCCTTCGCGCGTGCGCCGGGAACGGTCGAGGCCATGAAGTCCGCCGACCCCACCGCCGTACTGCAGCCGCGGGCGGAGGAGACGCGTGAGCTGACCGGTGTCGACTTCGTCGTCGCGATCGATCCGCGCGGCTACCGCTGGACGCACCCCGACCCGAGTCTGATCGGGGAGCACGTCTTCGCCCTGCGCAAGGAGGCGGCTGCCGGTCGGCCCTTCACCCAGGACATCGAGGGCAGCCTCGGGCTCGCCGTGGAGTCCACGGTCCCCGTCTTCGACACGGGAGGACGGAAGATCGTCGGTCTGGTGTCGGTCGGGGTCACGGTCAAGAACGTCAACTCCGTGGTCCAGCGCCAGATGCCGATCCTGCTCGGGTCCGTCGGCGGTGCGCTCGCGCTCGTCACCGGCGGCAGCGCCCTCGTGTCACGGCGGCTGCGCCGACAGACCCGCGGACTGGGACCGGCCGAGATGACCCGGATGTACGAGCACCACGACGCGGTGCTGCACGCGGTGCGGGAGGGAGTGCTGATCATCGACGGTGACGGGCGGCTGCTCCTCGCCAACGACGAGGCGCGGCGCCTGCTGGACCTGCCCGCGGACGCGGAGCAGCGCCAGATCACCGCCCTGGGCCTGGAAGCGGGTACCGCCGCTCTGCTGGCCTCCGGCCGGGCGGTCACCGACGAGGTCCACCTGGCCGGGGACCATCTGCTGGCGGTCAACATCCGGCCCGTCGACCCGGACGGCGGTGTACGGGGCCATGTGGCCACCCTGCGGGACACCACGGAACTCCAGGCACTGGCCGGCCGGGCGGCCGTGGCCAGGGAGCGGCTGCGGATGCTGTACGAGGCGGGTGTGCGGATCGGCACCACCCTGGATGTGGTGCGCACCACCGAGGAGCTGGCCGAGGTGGCGGTCCCCGGCTTCGCCGACGTGGCCACGGTCGACCTCCAGGATCCGGTTCTGGAGGGTGAGGAGCCGGTCGGACCGAGTCCCGAGCTGCGTCGCACGGCACTGCACAGCGCCAAGGGGTCGTCCTGGCCGCTGTTCCCCGTCGGGGACCTCATCCGTTTCGCCCCCGAGAACCCGGTGGCCGTCAGCGCCCAGCAGGGCCGGCCGGTCCTCGACGCCGACCTGACCGCCTCCTACGACTGGCGCGTCCAGGATCCCGAGCGGGCCCGGCGCATCCTGGACTCCGGGCTCCACTCCTTGATCACCGTGCCGCTCCAGGCCCGCGGTGTGGTGCTGGGCATGGTCAATTTCTGGCGCGCCGAGCAGGACGCCTTCGAGGCGGAGGACCTGGCCTTCGCCGAGGAACTGGCCGCCCGCGCCGCGGTCGCCATCGACAACGCGCGCCGCTACACGCGCGAGCACGCCCTGGCCGTGGCCCTCCAGCGCAGCCTCCTGCCGCGTTCCCTGCCCGAGCAGTCCGCCGTCGAGGTCGCCCACCGCTATCTGCCCGCCCGGGCCGGTGTCGGCGGCGACTGGTTCGACGTCATCCCGCTGCCCGGGGCGCGGGTGGCGCTGGTGGTGGGCGACGTGGTCGGTCACGGTCTGCACGCCGCGGCCACCATGGGCCGGCTGCGCACCGCCGTGCGCACGTTCTCGTCGCTCGACCTGGCCGCGGACGAACTGCTCAGACGTCTCGACGAGCTGGTCACCCGGGTCGACGGCGAGGAGAGCGGCGACGGGGAGGGAATCACGGGAGCGACCTGTCTGTACGCCATCTACGACCCGGTTGCCGGGCGGTGCTCCCTGGCCCGGTCCGGACATCCGGAACCGGCTTTGGTGCACCCGGACGGCACCGTCGAGCGGATGCCGGTGCCCGTCTCACCGCCGCTGGGCCTCGGAGGCGGCCAACCCTTCGAGAAGGCCGAGTACACCCTGCCCGAGGGCGCGCGGCTGGTCCTCTACACGGACGGGCTGATCGAGGACCGCGGCCGGGACATCGACACCGGTCTCGCGTTGCTGCACGACGCCCTGGCGGGGCCGGGCCGGACACCGGAGGAGACCTGCCGGGCGGTGTTCGACGCCCTGCTGCCAGTGCGCCCCAGCGACGACATCGCGCTGCTCGTCGCCCAGTCCCGGCTGCTCGACCCGTCCCAGGTCGCCGACTGGGACATCCCCGCGGATCCCGCCGCCGTCGCCGGGATCCGGGCCCAGGTCGCCCGCCGGCTGGAGGAGTGGGGGCTGGAGGAGTTCGCGTTCTCCACCGAGCTGGTGATCAGCGAGCTGGTCACCAACGCCATCCGCTACGGCAGCGACCCGAGGCGGCTGCGGGTGCTGCGCGACGGCGACAGCCTCATCTGCGAGGTCGCCGACGGCAGCAGCACCTCTCCGCATCTGCGCCGGGCCGCCGACACCGACGAGGGCGGGCGGGGACTCTTCCTCGTGGCCCAGTTCACGCAGGGGTGGGGCACCCGCTACCTGGCCCGCGGGAAGGTGATCTGGACGGAGCAGTCGCTCCACGGCAGCCTGCCCGAACCCGACGGCGACCTGGCCGAGACCCTGCTGGACCAGTGGGACGACACGGGCTGGTGACGCCGGTCGGCGCCCGGCCCGGGGTTCGGGGCGGACACGGCCTAGAACGCGGTGTAGCCCCCGTCGACGGGCAGCACGGCGCCGGTGATGTAGGACGACTCCGGGCAGGCGAGGAAGAGGACGGCGTCGGCGACCTCCTCGGGTGTGGCGAGCCGGCGCATCGGTATGGAGTCCTCCCGGGTGCGCCGGTAGGCGGCGGGGTCGGGGCGCCGCTGGAACGACGCCTCGATGACGGGCGTCATGGTCAGGCCGGGGGCCACGACGTTGACGCGGATGCCGCGGTCCGCCCATTCGACGGCGGCGCCCCGGGCCAGCGCGATGAGGCCGCCCTTGGCGGCGGAGTACAGGGTCTGGTTCGGCATGCCGACCATCCCGAGGCGGGAGCTGACGCACACCATCGACGCGCCTCGCTCGGGGGCCAGCGGCATCAGGTGCTTCATGACGAGGAACGCGCTGAGGAGGTTGGCGTGGAGCACGTCGCGGGCGGCCCCGTAGGACGTCTCGGCGAGCGGGCCGGACCGCTGGAGGCCGTGGCAGAGGACGACCACTCCCACGTCGCCCAGGTTCCCCCGCGCGCGAGCGGCGAGCTCGGCGACGAACCGCTCGTCGTCCAGGTCCCCCGCGAGGTAGAGGTCGTCCGGGTGGCTCTCCGGCGGCTCGGGGCGCCGTCCCGTGAGCAGGAGGCGGGCGCCCTCACGGCGGAAGTGGGAGGCGATCGCCTGCCCGATGCCGCTCGACGCTCCGGTGATCACGGCGTTGACGCCCTGCAGTCTCATACGCGTTCCTGGTCGTTCTGGGGAGAGCCGCGTCGCGGCTCGGTGGCGGCGTCGGCCACCCGGTGGCGGCGTGGTGGGCGGCGGCATTGCGGCGTGGTCGGCGCCCCGGTGGCCGGAGTCGGCGGTCGTCAGGCCCGTACCTGCCCCCGGCCGGCGACGATCTCCGGGCGGAGCAGGTCGGCGAGGGTCTCGGCGGGCAACAGGCCCTTCTCCAGCACGAGTTCGGCGACGCCCCGGCCGGTGGCGAGGGCCTCCTTGGCGATGTCGGTGGCCGCCGTGTAGCCGATGTGCGGGTTGAGGGCGGTGACCAGGCCGATGGAGTTTTCCACGCTCGCGCGCAGCGCCTCGGTGTTGGCGGTGATGCCGTCCACGCACCGCTCGGCGAGCGTCAGGCAGGCGGCCCGCAGATGGGTGAGGGACTCCGACAGGGAATGCAGGATGATCGGTTCGAAGGCGTTGAGCTGGAGCTGACCGGCCTCGGCGGCCATCGTGATGGTGACGTCGTTGCCGATCACCTCGAAGGCGACCTGGTTGACCACCTCGGGGATCACCGGGTTGACCTTGCCCGGCATGATCGACGAACCGGCCTGCACCGGCGGCAGGTTGATCTCGTTGAGCCCCGCGCGCGGCCCCGAGGAGAGCAGCCGCAGATCGTTGCAGCTCTTGGAGAGCTTCACCGCGATCCGCTTGAGGACTCCCGACATCTGCACGAACGCGCCGCAGTCCTGCGTCGCCTCGACCAGATTGGCGGCCGTCACCAGCGGCAGGCCGGTGATGTCCGCGAGATGACGGCGGGCCGACTCGGCGTATCCGGCGTGCGCGTTGAGGCCGGTGCCGATGGCGGTGGCGCCGAGGTTGATCTCATGGATCAACTCGACGGCCTCGGAGAGCCGGGACCGGTCCTCCTCGATCATCACGGCGTACGCGGAGAACTCCTGACCCAGCGTCATGGGGACCGCGTCCTGCAACTGGGTACGGCCCATCTTGAGCACGTCGCGGAACTCGACCGCCTTGCGGGCGAACGAGTCCTGGAGAACGGCCATCGCCTTGAGCAGTCCCCGTACCGCGAACACCGTCGCGATCTTCACCGCGGTCGGGTAGACGTCGTTGGTGGACTGGCCGAGGTTGACGTCCTCGTTCGGGTGCAGGAACCGGTACTCGCCCTTGGCGTGGCCGAGGAGTTCCAGCGCCCGGTTGGCGACTACCTCGTTGGCGTTCATGTTCGTCGACGTGCCCGCGCCGCCCTGCACGACGTCGACCACGAACTGCTCGTGCAGCTTGCCGGAACGGATCTCCCGGCACGCGGCGATGATCGCCGCCGCCTTGCCCGCCTCCAGCAGGCCCAGTTCCTCGTTCGCACGGGCGGCGGCCTCCTTGACCGCGGCCAGGGCCTCGATCAGATGCGGATACGCGGAGATCGGCATGCCGGTGATCGGGAAGTTCTCCGTGGCGCGCAGGGTGTGGACACCCCAGTACGCGTCGGCGGGAACGTCCCGGTCACCGAGCAGGTCGTGCTCGCTGCGGGTGACTGCGGCGGTCATGGGTGTAGGGCCTTCTTTCAGGGGGCGTCCATGGGGGTCGCGGGGGCCTCTCGCTGTGCCGCGGTCAAGGCCCCCGCGACGTCATCGGCGGCGGCGCCCGGTCAGAGCAGGCGGTCCTTCGCCTTGTAGTAGGCGCCGCCGAACGGCAGGAACCAGGGCGTGCCGTTGTAGAAGGGGACGGGGACCTTCGGGAAGCCGAAGCCGCGCATCGGGTTGGCCTCGGGATTGCCGTCCATCATCTCGGCGACCGCGCGGCCCATGTACGTGGCCATCTGGACGCCGTGGCCGCAGTAGCCCATGGAGTAGTACAGGCCGTTGACCTCGCCCGCGTGCGGGATGCGGTCCCAGGAGAAGCCGACCATGCCGCCCCACACATAATCGATCTTCACCCCTGCCAGCTGCGGGAAGATCTCGGTCATCTCCCGCTTGAGGATGTCACCGCTCTTGACGTCGGAGGCCGGGTTGGAGGGGGCGAAGCGGGCCCGGCCACCGAAGGCGAGGCGGTTGTCCGGCGTGAGGCGGATGTAGTTGCCGACGTTCTTGTGGGCGACCAGCAGGCGGCCGTTGGGGATGAGCTCCTTGGCGCGCGCCTCCCCCAGCGGCTCGGTGACGATGATGAAGCTGCCGACGTTGATCAACCGCTTGCGGAACCACGGCATCGACTGGTCGGTGTAGGCATCCGTCGCCGCCATGACCTGCTTGGCACGGATGGTGCCGTTCATGGTCTCCACCACGAAGCCGCCGCCAGGGAGGCGGGTGAGTCCGGTGGCGGCGTTGCGCTCGTGGATCTCGGCGCCGGCACGCTCGGCGGCGTCCGCCAGGCCGACGACGAACTTGCCCACGTGCAGGGCCGCGCCGAGCGGGTCGAGCAGGGCGCCGTGGTAATAGTCCGAGCCCAGCTCGGCGCGCAGCTCGCTCTTGCTCAGGACGACCGTTTCGTGGCCGAAGTTCTCGGCCAGGTCGCGCTGCTTGGCGTGCATGCCCTCGAGGTGCTTGGGCTTGCAGACCAGGCCGAGGCGCCCGGCACGGTGGAAGTCGCAGTCGATCTTCTCCTTGACCGCGATCTCCTCGACGAGGTCCACGGCGACGCGGAACGCGTCGTAGAGCTCGCGCGCACGTTCCTGCCCGTAGCGCTGGCGGGCCTGGGCCGGGCTGATGGTGATGCCGGGGTTGCAGTGGCTGCCGTTGCGCCCGGAGGCTCCCGAACCGACCTGGTCCTTCTCGACCAGGACGACCCGGGCACCCTTACGGGCGGCGTGGTAGGCGGTGGACAGCCCGGTGAGGCCGCCGCCGATCACCACCACATCCGCCTCGTCGGGCAGGTCCTTCCCGGAACGGTCGGGCAGGGCGGGGGCTGTGTCCATCCAGTAGGGGATCTGCTTCATGGCGTGCGTCCTCTGTGTTCTCGGTCTGTTTCGCCGGTATGCCGTCGGTCAGCAGCCGAGGAGCTTCGGCAGGCCCGACAGGTCGGGCAGCTCGTCGTAGGGCTGGTAGTCGGCGCTGCCCTTGCGGCCGTAGCGGTTGATCCACACGCGGCGCTTCAGGCCGAGGTCACGGGTCGGGATGTGGTCGTACTCCCAGCCCTGGGCGACGTGAATGACCTGCGACGAATCGACACCCATGGTCCGGAAGGCGTGCTTGAAGGTCTGGCGGTCCGGCTTGTAGGCGCCGGCCTGCTGGGCGGTGATGACGTAGTCGAACTCGACGCCGATGTTCTCGACGTTCCGCGCGATCAGGTTGTCGTCGGAGTTGGAGATGATGGCGATCTCGTACTTGGTCTTCAGCTTCCGCAGCGCCTCCGGGACCTCCGGCCAGGGGCCGAAGGTGGGGACGGCGTCCACGAGGGCCTCGCCGTCGGTCTCGCGGTACTCCAGGCCGTGCAGCCGCATGGCGTTGCGCAGGCTGGAGTGCAGGACCTCGTGGTAGGGCCGGTACGCCTCCAGGACGGCCTGGAAGCGCATGACGCGGAAGTCGTCGAGGAACTCGTCGACATCCAGGTTGTCCAGATCGAGCCGGTCTTCCAGCACCTTCAGGGTGGTGGGGCCGAGCTCGAAGTTGATCAAGGTGGCGTAGGCGTCGAAGGTGACGATCTCTCGCATGGTGTTCAGCCTCATTTCTCGCTGGTTGTCGGAGTGGGTAGGGGCTTCAGACGACGCGTTCGCCGGGGGCGACGATCGCGTCCAGCGCGGCCAGGTCGGCCGGGCTCGGTATCCAGTCGGCGGCCGCCGCGTTGGCGGTGACCTGCTCGGGTGTCATGGCGCCGCAGATGACGGAGCCGACGGCGGGCAGGGCCGCCAGCGCGCCGACCGCGACCTGGAGGAGGGTCAGACCGCGTGCGGCGCCGTACGCGGTGAGGGCCTCGACCCGGTCGAGGGCCGCGTCGGTGAGCCAGCCCCGCCGCCAGGACAGACGGCTGCCGGACGGGGGCCGCTCACCGCGGCGGTACTTGCCGCTGAGCAGGCCGTTGGCCAGCGGGTAGTACGGCAGCAGGCCGAGGCCGTGGCGCAGACAGGCCGGGATCAGGTCCTGTTCGGCACCGCGGTCGAGGAGGTGGTAGCACGCCTGGGTGGACACGAAGGCGTCCGTGAGCCGCTCGGCGGGGAGGTTCGAGCAGCCGATGTGGAGGACCTTGCCCTCGTCGACCAGTTCCGTCAGCGCGGCGACTGTCTCCTCCAACGGGGTGACGCCGTCGGGTTCGTGGTACTGGTACAGGTCGATCCGGTCGGTGCCGAGCCGGGTCAGCGAGGCCTCCACCGCGTACCGGATGTAGGCGCGGGCGCCGCGCGGACCGTACAGGTCGGCGTCGCGGCCCATCGCCATGCCGAACTTGGTGGCGAGCACCACCTCGTCGCGGTGGCCCTTGAGCGCGGCGC
>NZ_LIQX01000348.1 GCF_001418475.1 Streptomyces ossamyceticus
GTCGACCACGGGCGGCGAGGAAAGGGGGCTCCTCGCCGGCCGTGGTCGACACGGGCTCGGGTAAAGACCTCGATCCCTTTTGGATCCCGTACGGAAAGGCGCTGGACGGTGGTCGATGACCGACGCGACAGTGGGTGACATGAGTGATCAGCAGATAGCACCTGTCCCTGTCTTCGAACCGCCGTACTACGCCGTGGTGTTCACCTCCACGAGGACCGAGGAGCAGAGCGGGTACGGGGAGACCGCCGAACGGATGGAGGAACTGGTGAAGGACGTGCCGGGGTACCTCGGCATGGACCACGCGCAGACACCCGGCGGCCTTGCCATCACCGTGGGGTACTTCCGGGACGCCGACGCCCTGGAGCGGTGGCGGAGCGACACGGAGCACCGGTCGGCCCAGAAGCGGGGGCGCGCCGAGTGGTACCGGAGCTACTCCCTGCACGTCGCCAAGGTCGAACGCAGCCACGGGTTCGTGAAGGAGAAGGAGAAGGAGTAGGGGAAGGGGTAGGCGGAGCATGACTGCGCTTGCATAAGAAGGGGGTCAGGGCGGGGTGCGTGTCCCGTTTCCTGTGGGGCGGGAGGCTGTGGGATCGCGGTGAGGCGCCCAGGGGAAAACCTTGCGGCGGGGCGGGAAATCCCTGGTCAGTCAGGGTTCTGTCCCGGAAGTCGGGGATCTTCCCAGGTGTTCCCTGAGAGGCTCCTGTGTGTTTCTCAGAAAAATCACAGGTTCCAGAAAGGGTGTTCTCAGAGGACGCCGACAAGGTGTCCAGCATGACCACGACCTCGCCCCAGGGGCGCACCGAACTGCTGAGGCCGGACGGGAGCCCCGTCCGCGTGCTTGTGGTGGACGACGAGCTGTCGATCACCGAACTGCTGTCCATGGCCCTTCGCTACGAGGGATGGCAGATCCGGAGCGCGGGGGACGGCACCGGTGCCCTCCAGACCGCGCGCGACTTCCGGCCCGATGCCGTCGTCCTGGACATGATGCTCCCCGACATGGACGGGCTGACCGTCCTCGGGCGGCTGCGGCGGGATCTGCCGGACGTGCCGGTCCTCTTCCTCACCGCGAAGGACGCGGTCGAGGACCGGATCGCCGGGCTCACCGCCGGCGGCGACGACTACGTCACCAAGCCGTTCAGCCTGGAGGAGGTCGTCGCCCGGCTGCGGGGCCTCATCCGGCGTTCCGGCGCCGCCGACCGGCGCTCCGACTCCGTGCTCGTCGTCGGTGACCTCATGCTCGACGAGGACAGCCACGAGGTGTCGCGCGGCGGGGACGGCATCCACCTCACCGCCACCGAGTTCGAGCTGCTGCGGTTCCTGATGCGGAACCCGCGGCGAGTGCTCAGCAAGGCGCAGATCCTCGACCGGGTGTGGTCGTACGACTTCGGCGGCCAGGCGAACGTGGTCGAGCTGTACATCTCGTACCTGCGGCGGAAGATCGACGCCGGGCGCGAGCCGATGATCCACACCCGGCGGGGAGCCGGTTATCTGATCAAGCCCGCCGCGTCATGAGCGGGCGACGACGGACGCCTACGCGGTGGTGGTCGCAGCTCGGGCCGGGACGAGCGAAACGGCCGCCGCGCACCCTGCGTACGCGGCTCGTCGTCTCCGCGGTGGCGTTGATCGCGGTGGTGTGCGCGGTGATCGGGACCGTCACCACGATCGCGCTCGGCCGGCACTTGGACGACCAGCTGGACAGCCAGGTCAAGGAGGTCGCCGGGCGTGCCGCCGGGGGCCCCGTGAGGCCGGCCGGTGACGACATGAGCCGTCGGCTCCCGCCGGACGGGTTGTTCGGGTTCGTCACCAATGGCGGCACCGAGGAGAACACCGTCGTCGCGCAGGTCAGCGGCACCAGCGGCGAGATCACCAAAGCCGTGGTCGCCAAGGAGAAGAACTCCGACAGCAAGGGCTTCGAGGGCATGACCCCCAAGGACCTCGACGCCGCACAGACCGCCGCTCTCGCCTCGGTGCCGAAGACCGGAACCCACGACGTCGACATTCCCGGACTCGGGGAGTACCGGGTGCAGTACGGCAAGGGGAACCGGGGCAACTTCTACGTCGCCCTGCCCACCCAGTACGTCACGGAGACCCTCAACACCCTCGTCATCGTCGAGCTCAGCGTCACCGGTGCCGGGCTCGTCGCCGCCGGTGTCGCCGGGTCCGCGCTGGTCGGGGTGGCCCTGCGGCCGTTGCGCAAGGTGGCGGCCACCGCCACCCGTGTCTCCGAACTGCCCCTGCACACGGGCGAGGTCACCCTCAACGAACGGGTGCCCGAGTCCGAGACCGACCCGCACACCGAGGTCGGACAGGTCGGGGCCGCCCTCAACCGGATGCTCGACCACATCCACGGCGCGCTGCACTCGCGGCAGGAGAGCGAGACGCGTGTCCGGCAGTTCGTGGCGGACGCCAGCCATGAGCTGCGGACACCCCTCGCGTCCATCCGCGGCTACGCCGAACTCACCCGGCGGGGCCGGGAGGAGATCGGGCCCGAGACCCGGCACGCGCTCGGCCGCATCGAGTCGGAGTCCGGGCGGATGACGCTGCTCGTCGAGGATCTGCTGCTGCTGGCGCGGCTCGACGCCGGACGGCCGTTGCAGTTCGAGCGGACCGATCTGATCCCGCTGGTCGTCGACACCGTCAGCGACGCGCGGGCGGCCGGGCGGAGCCACAACTGGCGGCTCGACCTGCCGGACGCGCCGGCGCCGGTGTCGGCGGACGCGGCACGGCTTCAACAGGTCCTCGTCAATCTGCTGGCGAACGCCCGTACGCACACTCCGCCCGGGACCACGGTCACCGCGCGTGTGCAGCGGCGCGGGCCGTGGATGTGCGTGGACGTCGAGGACGACGGGCAGGGCATCCCCGAGGAGTTGCTGCCGCACGTCTTCGAACGGTTCGCGCGCGGGGACTCCTCCCGGTCCAGGGTGTCCGGCTCGACCGGCCTCGGGCTCGCCATCGTGCAGGCCGTGGCCGACGCGCACGGCGGTGCCGTGACCGTCGACAGCGTGCCCGGCAGGACCGTGTTCACCGTGCACCTGCCCGTCCTCGGCGGGCCCGGCCCCCTGCTCGACGACGCCGCCAACTGGCAGCTCGACGGCCTGGACCACGACGCCGACCCGGATGCCGGCCCGAACGCCGACCCGGACGCCGGAGACGACGCCGACCAGGAGCTCGCTCAGGACGTCGGCGGCGTCGGCCAGGACCTCGTGGACGCCGGGCACCGGCCCGCACCCCGGCACCCGGACTCATAGGCACAGCACAGCGTCAGCACACGGGCATAACAGAGCGGGTCGCGAATCTACGTGTCATGCGAACCGACTCTTCTCCCGGCACTCTGCCGGCGCGGGAGCACCTCCCGGCCACAGACGCCGGTACGCCTGTCCTGGACGTAGTGATCCCCGTCTACAACGAGGAGAAGGACCTCCAGCCGTGCGTCCGCAGACTGCACGAGCACCTCGCGCGGACCTTCCCGTACGCGTTCCGCATCACGATCGCGGACAACGCGTCCACGGACACCACCCCCCAGGTGGCCGCGCGGCTGGAGGCGGAGCTTGCGGAGGTCAGGTCCTTCCGGCTGGAGCAGAAGGGGCGCGGGCGGGCCCTGCGCGCCGTCTGGTCCGCCTCCGACGCCCCGGTCCTCGCCTACATGGACGTGGACCTGTCGACCGACCTGAACGCCCTGCTGCCGCTGGTGGCCCCACTGATCTCCGGCCACTCGGACCTCGCCATCGGCTCCCGGCTCGCCCGTTCCTCGCGGGTGGTGCGCGGCCCCAAGCGGGAGTTCATCAGCCGCGCGTACAACCTGATCCTGCGCGGCTCGCTCCAGGCCCGTTTCTCGGACGCGCAGTGCGGGTTCAAGGCGATACGGCGGGACGTGGCGCAGGTGCTGCTGCCGCTCGTCGAGGACACCGGGTGGTTCTTCGACACCGAGATGCTGGTGCTCGCCGAGCGCGCCGGGCTCCGGATCCACGAGGTGCCGGTCGACTGGGTCGACGACCCCGACTCGACCGTCCACATCGTGAGGACGGCCACCGACGACCTCAAGGGCGTGTGGCGGGTCGGCAGGGCCCTCGCCACCGGGTCGCTCGCCCTCGACCGGCTCGTCCGCCCCTTCGGGGACGACCCCCGCGACCGCGACATCGAGGACGTGCCGCGCGGCCTGGCCCGCCAACTCCTCGGCTTCTGCGTCGTGGGCGGCCTGTCCACCCTCTTCTACCTGCTCCTCTACAGCGGCTTCCGCACCCTCGCGGGGTCGCAGACCGCCAACGCGCTCGCCCTGCTCGTCTCGGCGATCGCCAACACGGCGGCCAACCGGCGCCTCACGTTCGGCGTCCGGGGCCGGGCCGGCGCCGTCAGGCACCAGGCGCAGGGCCTGGTGGTGTTCGGCATCGGCCTCGCCCTCACCAGCGGTTCGCTCGTCGCCCTGAACGCGGCCACCAGCGACCCCGCGCACTCCACGGAACTGGCCGTCCTCATCGCCGCGAACCTCGCGGCGACGGTGCTGCGGTTCCTGCTCTTCCGGGCCTGGGTCTTCCCCGACCGGCGTGACAGCGGCACGCCGGCCCCTCCGTCCGACCACCAGGCCGCCGGGTACGCGAGCACGGCCGCGGTCCGACCGGGGCGGCCCGGCCCGTACGCCCACCAGGACCGGTTCCAGCCGACGGCCCACCCTCCGACCGCGGCCCACCCTCCGACCGCGGTCCACCGCCCGACGGCGGCCCACACCGCGCCGCGTGCCGAGTACGCGACAGCCCCGACAGTCCCGACAGTCCCGTACGGGACCACCCCGTACCCCACGACCCCGTTTCGCGCCGGTGACGCCGCGGACCGCACCTGGGGCGACGCGACCATGCGGATGCGGCCGGTGCGCCCGCACGACCAGGATTCGAGGAACACACGATGACCACGCACTTCGACACGTCGACGCACCAAGGGGGCGCGAGCCCCGCCGACCCCGGCTGGGGACCGCCCACGACGAGAACAGACGTCCAGGGGGCGGACGTCGCGGACACACCGGGCACGCCCACGGAACCCGGCTCGGGTGAGCCCCGGGGGCCCCTCGGCCGGCGGATCTGGCGCGGGCGCCCGGAGGACAACCGCTGGGTGCGCCCCGGCTTCCTCCTCGCCCTGCTCCTGATCGGCGGCCTCTACACCTGGAACCTCACGGCGTCCGGGTACGCCAACTCCTTCTACTCGGCAGCCGTGCAGGCGGGCAGCCAGTCCTGGAAGGCCCTCTTCTTCGGGTCGCTGGACTCGGCCAACGCCATCACCGTCGACAAGCCTCCGGCGTCGCTGTGGCCGATGGCCCTGTCGGTGCGGCTCCTCGGCCTGAACTCCTTCGCGATCCTGTTCCCGCAGGTCCTGATGGCCGTCGCCACCGCCGGAGTGCTGTGGGCGGCCGTACGCCGTCGCTTCGACGCCACGGCCGGTTTCCTCACCATGGCGGTGTTCGCGCTCACGCCCGTCGCCGCGCTGATGTTCCGCTTCAACAACCCGGACGCGGCCCTCGCGCTGCTGATGGCCACCGCCGTGTACTGCACCCTCCGCGCGGTGGAGAAGGCGCAGACGAAGTGGCTGGTCTGGGCGGGAACCGCCATCGGCCTCGCCTTCCTGGTGAAGACCCTCCAGGCCTTCCTGATCCTGCCGGTGCTCGCACTCGTGTACGTCGCGTTCGCCCCCGGCACCTGGAAGAAGCGGCTCGGCCAAGTGTTGCTCGCCGGGCTCGCGATGGTCGTCTCCGGCGGCTGGTGGGTCGCGATCGTCGAGCTGTGGCCGGCCTCGTCCCGCCCGTACATCGGCGGCTCGCAGAACAACTCCTTCCTGGAGCTGACCTTCGGCTACAACGGCCTCGGCCGCATCAACGGCGAGGAGACCGGCAGCGTCGGCGGAGGCGGTGGGGGCGGCAACGGTGGCGGCAACTGGGGTGAGACCGGCTGGGACCGGATGTTCGGCTCGAACATCGGCGGCCAGATCTCCTGGCTGATCCCGGCCGCGCTGATCCTGCTCGGCGCGGCGATCTGGGCGACCCGGAAGCTGCGGCGCACCGACGGCGCCCGCGCCGCGTTCCTCCTCTGGGGCGGCTCGCTGCTCATCACCATGGTGGTGTTCAGCTTCATGCAGGGCATCTTCCACGAGTACTACACCGTGGCCCTCGCCCCCTACGTCGCGCCGCTGGTCGGCATGGGCGCGGGCCTGCTGTGGGAGCGGCGCGCCGAGGTGTGGGCGTCGCTCACCCTGGCCGCCGCGATGACGGCAACGGCGGTCTGGGGGTACGTGCTCCTCACCCGCTCCTCCGACTACCTCCCCTGGCTGAAGTGGGTCGTGCTGGTCGGCGGTCTGGTTGCCGCGCTCGGCCTGGTCTTCGCGGCCCGGCTGGGACGTCAACTGGCCCTCGCGGTCGTGGGCCTGAGCTTCGTCACCGCGCTGGCCGGTCCGACGGCGTACACCCTGACCACGCTGGGCGAGGGCCACACCGGTTCGATCGTCACGGCCGGCCCGTCCGTCCAGGGCGGCCGGGGAGGCCCCGGCGGCGGCATGGGCGGTGGCCCCGGTGGCGGCGGGATGCCGGGCCAGCAGGGCCAGAACAACCAGCAGGGCGGCCAGAACGGCCAGAACGGCAACGGCCAGAACGGGAACGGCCAGATGGGTCAGCCCCCGACCGGCGGCTTCGGCGGAGGCCCGAACGGCCGGCAGGGCCAGCAGAACGGCAACGGGTCCACGCAGACCCAGCCGCAGGGCCAGGGCAACGGCCAGACCCAGAACGGTGACGGCGGACGGATGGGCGGCGGCGGTGGCGGCGGCATGGGCGGACTGCTCAACGGCGCGAGCGTCAGCGACGAGGTGAAGGAACTGCTGGAGAGGAACGCCGGGGACTACACCTGGGCGGCCGCCGCGATCGGCGCCCAGAACGCGGCCAGCTACCAGCTCTCCACGGGCGAACCCGTCATGGCCATCGGCGGCTTCAACGGCACCGACCCGTCCCCCACGCTCGCGGAGTTCAAGAAGTACGTGGCGGAAGGAAAGATCCACTACTTCATCGCCGGCGGCTCCCGCGGCGGCATGGGCGGCGGGAGCAACGGCACCTCCGCGCAGATCAGCTCCTGGGTCCAGGAGAACTTCGAGACGGTGACGGCCGACGGTACGACGTTCTACGACCTGACGCAGGCGAAGTAGGCGCGGCCGACGAGGAGTGGGGCGGGCCGCCTACTTGCTCGGGGGCGCGGGTCGGTGGGCGGCTGCGGGTGCGCCGGGGCTGTTCGCGCAGTTCCCCGCGCCCCTGACGACACTCGCTGCGCTCGCGCCTTCTCCGGGGCGACGCGCAGAGCGCCCGGTGCGCGGGGCAGCCCTTGCCGGGCTGCCCCGCGAAGACGCTCGCTGCTCTTGAGGTCTCCCCAGCGCCATGTCCGAAGGCGTTCGCTGTTGTCGTCTCCCTCGCGCCATTGCCGGAGGGCTTCGCCGCTGTCGCCTCTCCCGTGCCGTCCTGTGGAAGGCGCCCACTTGGTGCTGCCTTCCCCGGGCCGCCCTCGAAGGCGATCGCTGTGCATGCTGACTTCCCTGCCCCTGACGAAGATCGCGGTGCCTACCGCCTCCCCGGGCCGATGCGGCGCCTGGCGTTCGCTGTGCGGGTCACCTTCCCCGGGCCGCCCCGCAGGCGTTCGCAGTCGTCGTCTCCCCCCGCGCCCTCATGGAGGCCCGCGGCGGCGACACCGTGGAGGAGATGCGCGAACGGGACTTCGCCTACGCGCTGGACACGCGCATCCCGGCATCGAGGCGATGGTCGAACGCGGCTGACTCCCCCTGGGCCGACTCCCCCTGCGCTGACTCCCCCTGGGCCGGCGCCCTCGGCCCCGGCCGGAGGGTTCCCGGTCCCGGCCCTCAGTCCCCCTCCACCAACCGTGCCGGGAAGCCCCCCGTCGCCACCGGGCCCCAGCGGTCCGGGGTGATGCGGATGATCGACTTGCCCTGCTTGACCATGGCCTCGCGGTACTCGTCCCAGTTCGGGTGCTCACCCGCGATGTTGCGGAAGTACTCCACCAGCGGCTCCACCGACTCCGGGGAGTCGATGACCTCGGCGGTTCCGTCGATCTGGACCCAGGGGCCGTCCCAGTCGTCGCTGAGGACGACGACGCTGACCCGCTCGTCCCGCTTGGCGTTGCGCGTCTTGGCGCGCTCGGGGTACGTGGAGACCACGATGCGCCCGGAGTCGTCGACACCGCAGGTCAGCGGCGAGGCCTGCGGCCCTCCGTCGGCCCGTCGGGTCAGCAGGAGCGCCCGGTGCCGGGGGCGTACGAAGTCGAGGAGCTCGTCGAGGGAGACCTTGGTGTTGGTCGCGATGTTCCGTGCCATGCGCACAGCGTAGAGCCGGGGTGCCTGAGGGAGCGGGCCACCCGCCGCCCTCATCAAGCCCCCGGCAGGCTCTCCCCCTGCACCGCCTGGACGTCCAGTTCCACCTTCAGGGTCGTGCCGATGGCCGCGATGCCCGCCTGGAGGACCTGGTTGTAGTTCATCGCGAAGTCCTCGCGGCGCAGTTCCGTCGTCGCCCGGAACGCGGCACGCGTGCCGCCCCACGGGTCGGGGCCGGTGCCGAGGTACGCCAGGTCGAGGTCGACCGGGCGGACGACGCCGTGCAGGGTCAGCTCGCCCTGCACCGTCCAGCGGTCCGGGGCGACGGGGGTGAGGCCCGTCGACACGTAGGTGATCTCCGGGTGGCGTTCCACGTCCAGGAAGTCCGGGGAGCGCAGGTGGTCGTCGCGCATGCCGTTGCCCGTGTCGATCGAGGCGGCCCGGATCACCGCCGTCACACGGGACTTGGTGCCCTCGTCCGGGGGCGCGGCGATCTCGATCGAGCCCGAGAAGTCGGTGAACCGCCCGCGGACGCTGGAGATGCCCAGGTGCTGGGCGACCGCCGCGACGGACGAGTGGGCCGGGTCGACGGTCCAGGGGCCGGGCGGCGGGAGTTCGGTGCCGCCGAGCCGGGCGAGGGTGACCGTGCCGACCTCCGCCCGGCCGCTGGCGGTGACCAGGGCGCTCGACGCGACCGGCCCGTAGCCGACGGCCGTGACGATCACCGTGTACGCGCCGGGCGCGAGCGCCGTGGGCTCGTGGACCGCTCCCTCCGCGTCGGCCTCGGCCCGCATCACCTGCGTACCGGCCATGTCGGTCACCGTGACGACCGCGTGCGACACGGCCCAGCCGTCCCTCGTGCGGATCCTCGCGGTCAGTCCCATGTGCGCGTCACTCCTCGGATACGACCGGTCGGCGGGGCGGAGACACCGCCCCGCCGACCGGGTGTGAACTACTCGCCGGGGTGGGCGAGTTCGATGTCGTGGCCGTCGACTCCGGTGCCGGCGACCGTCAGGGCCGTGGCCACGGGCGGGTACCCGGTGGCGATGACCGTGTAGTCGCCGCCGTCCAGGTCGGCGAAGGCGTACGCCCCGTCCGAACCGGTGGTGGCGGAGGCGACGACGTTGCCCGCCGCGTCGACGAGCGTCACGCGGGCGTCGGCCAGCGGCCCGCCCGGCGCCCGGACGACCCCCCGGAGCCGGGCCCCGGCCTCCAGGTCGACCTCGACGCGGGTGACGCCGGTGCCGCCGACCTCGACGGGCAGGGCGCGCGGACGGAACCCGGCGGCGTTCACCGCCACGGTGACGGGACCGGGCACCAGCTCCCCGAAGCCGAACTCGCCCTGCTCACCGGTGGTCCCGGTGGCCAGCACGTCCCCACGCACATCCGTCACCACGACCATCGCGTCCTTCACGGGCAACGCGACCCCTGCGGCCCGCACCACACCGTTCAGCCCGCTCGTGCCGCTCAGCAGGATGTCGTACGCGACCGGCTCGCCGTTCACGACGATCGTGGACGCCTGCGGCTGGAACCCGTCGGCGGCGGCGATCAGCACGTACGACCCGGCGCCGGGCGCGTCCACCGCGTAGACCCCGTCGGCCCCCGCGACCGAACGGCCGAGCTGTCGGCCCCCGAGCGAGATCAGCGTGACCGCGGCCCCCGGCACGGGCGCCTCCTCGGCCCCGCGCACATGCCCCCGCACGGGCACCCCGCCGCCCACCGACGCCGGGCCTGAGCCCGAGGCGGCGGCCGGAGCGGCTGCCGAGGCGGCCACCATCGAAGCCGCATCGGCCGTGGCGGAAGCCGCAGCGGTGGAGGGAGCCGCGACGGAAGGAGCCCCAGCCCCAGCCTCAGCCGCACTCGCACCCGCACCCGCAGCCGCACTCGCACCCGCAGCCGCACCCGCAGCCGTACCCGCACCCGATGCCGGTGCCGCACCGGCCGTCTCCTTCTCCGCCGCCTGGGCGAGCGCCCCGTGGGTCCGCAGCGGGACCTCCTTGATGAAGACGGAGAAGACGAGCGCGAGGACGGCGAAGGGGGCGGCGTACAGGAAGACGTCGCCGATGCCGTGGCCGTAGGAGCTCTCGATGACCGTGCGGATCGGCGCGGGCAGCGCGCCCAGGTCGGGGATCTCGCCGTGGCCCATGGAGGAGCCGGACACCCCCAGCTTGGCGAGGCCCTCCTCCGCGTAGTGCGTGATCCGGTGGCTGAGGACCGCGCCCAGCGCGGACACGCCGATCGCGCCGCCGAGGGAGCGGAAGAAGGTGACGGTGGAGCTGGCGGCGCCCAGGTCGCCCGGGGCCACCTGGTTCTGCGTGCACAGCACCAGGTTCTGCATCATCATGCCGACGCCGAGGCCGAGCAGCGCCATGAAGACCGCCACGTGCCAGTACGGGGTGTCGTACCGGAGCGTGCCCAGCAGACCGAGACCCGCGGTCACCAGCACACCGCCGGCGAGCAGCCAGGCCTTCCAGCGGCCGGTGCGGGTGATGACCTGGCCGGAGACGGTCGACGAGACGAACAGACCGGCGATCATCGGGATGGTCAGGACGCCGGACATGGTCGGCGACTTGTCACGGGCCAGCTGGAAGTACTGGCTGAAGAAGATGGTGCCCGCGAACATCGCGACACCGACGAAGAGCGAGGCCAGCGAGGCCAGGGTGATCGTCCGGTTGCGGAACAGCCGCAGCGGGATGATCGGCTCGCTCGCCTTGGCCTCGACGAGGACGAACAGCGCGAGCAGGGCCGCCGTGCCGCCGACCATCGCGTACGTCTGCCAGGACACCCAGTCGTACTTGTCACCGGCGAAGGTCACCCAGATCAGCAGCAGGCACACCGCGGCGGTGATCAGGAGCGCGCCCGCCCAGTCGACCTTGACCTTGCGCCGGACGACGGGCAGGTGAAGGGTCCGCTGGAGCACGATCAGGGCGATCACCGCGAAGGGCACGCCGACGTAGAAGCACCAGCGCCAGCCCAGCCAGTCGGTGTCGGTGATGACACCGCCGACCAGCGGGCCGCCGACCATGGCGGTCGCGAAGGTGGCACCGAGGTAGCCGTTGTACCGGCCGCGCTCCCGCGGGGAGATCATCGCGGCGAGGATGATCTGCGCCAGCGACGACAGGCCGCCCATACCGACGCCCTGCACCGCGCGGAACCCGATCAGCATCCCGGCGTTCTGGGACAGTCCGGCCGCGGCCGAGCCGAGCACGAAGATGACCAGCGCCAGCTGGATCAGCAGCTTCTTGGAGAACAGGTCGGCGAGCTTGCCCCACAGCGGGGTGGACGCGGTCATCGCCAGCAGCGACGCGGTCACCACCCAGGTGTACGCGCTCTGACCGCCGCCCAGGTCCTTGATGATGTCGGGCAGGGCGTTCGAGACGATCGTCGACGACAGGATCGCCACGAACATGCCGAGCAGCAGTCCGGTCAGCGCTTCCATGATCTGCCGGTGCGTCATCGGAGCGCCGTCGCCGTGCGAGGCCCCCTTGGCGGGGCCGTGGCCGTGCTTGGCGTGAGCCCGCACACCGGCTGGTGTGGTCGTTGCCATGGGCTTCCTTCTCTTACGTGGTCTTCGCGGGTGTACGGGGTGTGGTGGGTGTCTTTCAGGGG
>NZ_LIQX01000349.1 GCF_001418475.1 Streptomyces ossamyceticus
CCACCCCTGTCCCCACCCCCTCCGAATCTCCGCTTGAACATGTTCAAAAACAGGGCTACTGTCTCACCGACAGCACGTTTTGAACGTGTTCAAGTAAGTCGGAAGGGGTGGGGGCATGGACCTCACGGTCGTCGCGTACGTCATCTATCTGCTGGTCAGCGTGGGTCTGACGGTCTGGGTGGCGAGGACGCTGAGCAGGAACGGGCGGATCTTCCTCGGAGACGTGCTCCATGGGAACGAGAAGCTCGCTGACGCGGTGAACCACCTGCTGGTCGTCGGGTTCTACCTCGTGAACCTGGGGTTCGTGGCCCTCTACCTGAACGCGGACGGCGCCATCGAGAGCCCTCGCGAGGTGTTCGAGGCGGTGTCGGCGAAGCTCGGCGTGGTGCTGCTGGTGCTGGGCGCGCTGCACCTGGGCAACGTGTTCGTGCTCAACAAGTTCCGGCGGCGGGGCGCCATGGAGCGGGAGCAGGTGCCGCCGGTCGCGCCGCAGGGCTGGACCACGCACGGCGCGCCCTCGGTCCCGCCGGCCGGGGCGTGACCCCGATGACGGCGATCGAGGCCACCGCGGACCGGGGCGCCGAGCGCGTCCCGGTCCGCGGGCTCACCGTGCTCTACGACGCCCGGTGCACCCTCTGTGTCTTCGTGAGGGAGTGGCTGGGCAGGCAGCGGCAGCTGGTGCCGCTCGACTTCGTCCCAGCGGGGTCCGACGAGGCCCGGCGGCGCTTTCCCGCACTCGACCACCGGGCGACCCTCGCGGAGATCACCGTCGTCGGGGACGCAGGGCAGGTGTACCGGGGCTCCGCCGCCTGGGTCGTCTGCCTGTGGGCGCTGCGCGAGCACCGGCCGCTGGCCCACCGGCTCAGCACCCCCACCGGGGCACGACTCGCGCGCGGCGCGGTGCTCGCCGCCGCGAAGTGGCGGGGCGTCGAGCAGGGAAGCGGTACGCGCGGGGCGGACGGCCGGCCGCAGTGGGGCGGCAGCATCTACTCCAGCGCGGACGGCTGGACCTACGACCCCCGGCACGGGTGGACGTACACCGCGCCCCGGCCCGACGCCCGGTCCGGGGCGCGGTGTACGTCCA
>NZ_LIQX01000035.1 GCF_001418475.1 Streptomyces ossamyceticus
GCCGTCGGGGTGGTCACAGGGCGATGATCTGCCACTGCTGGCGCGTCAGTGACGCGTACGGCTGCTGCTCGATGATGGCTCCGTCGGCGGTGCTGCCCTCGTCGACGGCGAGGCAGAGCCCGCTGTAGCGGTTGGTGAGGAAGTAGTAGCCGTCACCGGTGGGTGTGACGGCCCAGTGCTGCTGGGGGACGTTGTCGTCCGACCAGATGCCGACGGTGCCGCCGTCGGCACGGGAGAGACCCTGCACCTCCATGAGCTTGCCGCTGCCCGCACCCTTGATCTCGTAGTAGCCGTCGCCGGTCTTGGTGAAGGTCCACTTCTGGTTCGCCTTGTTGAGCCACGGCCACTGCAGCACGGGGGTGTTGTTCGCCGTGCCGTTGCCCTTCACGTCGACGACCTTGCCGCTGTGCCGGGCCACCAGCCGGTAGGTGGTGCCGTCTCCGGGCAGCGTGGTGGACACCAGTGCCGGCTTGGCCGTCCGGCCGCCGATGTGGACGCCGCTCACATTGGCGTAGCCACCGGTGGCCGCTCTCGCCTGGAGCCGCACGAAGCCGACGTTCCGGGCGGGCCATTCGACCACCTTGAGGGTCTGGTTGCCGGCCCAGGTGCCGGAGGCGACCTGGGTGAAGTTCGTGCCGTCGGTGCTGGTGGAGATGGTGTACGAGGTGATGTCGCCGTCGGTCGAGTTGTTGCGGCCCCACTGCTTGGGCAGGTACTCCAGCGTGGAGACGTTGCTCCACACCCCGCCCAGGTCGATCGTGATCGAGTGAGGCAGGGGCGAGGCCAGCCCCCACGTCGACCAGCAGAACTCGTAGTCCTTGTCGCTGAGTCCTTCGATGGCGTTGAGCGGTCCCTCGCGGTCGCGGAATCCGGTCGCGTAGGCGCTGACGGGCGTCACGGGGTACTCGGGGCGCGGCAGCTGGGCCGGCAGGGGCGGCCTGGAGGTGTCGGGGCTCCATGCCGCCCCGACTTCGGCGAGCCGGTTGACGATGTTGGTGTCCAGCTTGCCGTCGCGGTTGGGCGGGCAGTTGAGGATGAACGAGGTGTACTTCGGTTCCAGGTCCGCCAGGTTGGCCAGGATCGTCTCCTTGCTCATCGGGTTCTCGATCGGCGTGTGCGGATGCCAGAACCAGCCTCTGCTGATCGTCTGCCCCTGCGTGGCGGCGTAGGTGTTCCCGGGCGGCGCGGTGATGCCCATCGGCGCCTCGAAGTAGATCGCGTCGCCGAGGAACGGCTGCGACAGCGCACCGTGGTCGATCATGACGATATTCGGCTGGAGCGACTTCACCAGCTCGCGGATCCGCTGGTAGGAGACGGCCTGCTGGCCCATCTGCCACGCCCAACCGTCGGTGACGAACATGTCGATGGTGCCGTAGTTGGTGAGCAACTCGGTGATCTGACCGAGGATGAAGGTCATGTCGCTGGGCTGGATGGCATCGGTGAGCTCGAGCCCAACGTTCTTGTGCCGGCTCTCCCACGCCTCGACGCCGTAGGTGCGGTCCCATATCGAGTAGTAGAACCCGACCTTCAGCCCCTCCGCCCGGAAGGCGTCGCAGTACGCCTTCACCACGTCGTGCTTGTAGGAGCTGTTCGCGACGTTCTGGGTGCCGTAGGCGCTCGGCCACAGGGCGAAGCCGTCATGGTGCTTGGTCGTCAGCAGGCCATAGCTCATCTTCGCCGCCGCGGCGGCGGCCGCCCACTGGGCACAGTCCACGGTCGTGGGGGCGAACTTGGCGGGGTCCTGGTTCGGGGCCGCCCACTCCTCATTGGTGAACGTGCCCAGGCTGAAGTGGTTGAACATGCCGAACCGCATGTTCACCAGGTTTTCCAGATTGGTCTGCGCGTCCGCGGCGGCCGCCTCCGCGAGCAGGGGCGACAGCGCGGGCATCACGGGCAGCGCTGTCGCGGCCGCAGCGGCGCCTACAGCGCCCAGAAGCGTGCGACGGGACAGTCTTCCTGACGACATGTTGACTCCCTGTTCGATTGGCTCTGTGGTTCGGGTTGAGGCAGGGGGTGGGCAGCCCGAGGACGTTCGATCTCCAGGCCTTCAGGCGCGGGCTCTCTCAGGGCTCCAAGGCGCCGGATGTTACGCAAGAAGTTCGATGATGCAACTGCCCTGTGTCAACGGGTAAGTGGATGAAAGTGCTCTCGACGGAATCAGAAGATTCTGCTTTAGCCAGCTATGGGGCTATTTGCACTTCCGTAGACATGCAATGTCTGAGGTGGAACCCGAGCGGGCTGCCTCACGACCGCAGGGTGAGCAAAGACGCCACGCGTGGCCCCGCCACCGACCGTGACCAGCCTCCTCAGGTCCACGGACTACCGCTGTCGGAAGTATTGACGCACCCCGCTCCCCACATTTAACGTCTGCCCGACCTTACGAACAACGTTCGATTTATCGGACAACTCGCACCGAGGGCAAAGGAGTCGGCTACGGACGGTTACCCGTCCGTCGAGGGCTTGGAGGCCCCCGCGCGACAGCGGACAGGACCTCAAGAGAGACGCACCGCGCCCCCGCGCACTCGGAAACGACAACCGCTCGCCCACCCCGGCGCCGCCACCGCCCCACCCGGGCGGCAACCGTGCCCTCACCCCGCAAGCCGTCACCACAAGCACACCGGCGCCATGTACCCAGGCCCACCGTCACCCACGGTGAGGCGCACGGCACACGGCAGACACACCGTCACCCGGATCCAGTCGCCCCTTCCCCCGTCGCGCGGCAGCCGCTCTGTCCCGTCGACACCGAGACCGAGCTTCCCCGCCCACCCCTAGGTGGGCGCTCCACGCTCGATGGCGGCACTGGCAGAACGACAGGAGATGTACATGTCCGCTCTTCTCTCCAGGCTGTCGGCGATCTTGTTCGCCGCGTGCCTGCTCCTCACGTCCCAGGTCCTGATCACACCGGAGCGGGCGGCCGCGGCAGACCCGGGCTACCTGATGCTGCACTTCACCGGTGAGGGGGCGACCGGTCAGCAGATGTATCTCTCCCACAGCACGGACGGCCTGCACTGGAACGACCTCAACGACGGAGCGTCGATCCTGCGCTCCACCGTCGGCACGAAGGGGGTGCGTGACCCCGCACTGGTGAGATCACCGGGCGGCGACAAGTACTGGATCATCGCGACCGACCTGTGCTGGGGCTGCGGGTCGACCGTGGACGGCTCCATCAACAACGGCAGCCGCAGCATCGTCGTCTGGGAGTCGACCGACCTGGTCAACTGGTCGGAGCCGTGGCTGCTCAACGTGGCCGGCGCGATCCCCGACGGACGCAACGCCTGGGCGCCGGAGGCGATCTGGAACCCGGCCACCAACGACTACGTCCTGTACTGGGCCACGAACGTACCCCTCGACGGCAAGACGAAGCACCGCATCTTCTACGCCCGCACCAGCGACTTCCGCACCATCACCACCCCGCAGATCTACATCGACCGCCCCGGCGCCCAGGAACTCATCGACACCCAGATCGTCGAGGTGCCGGCCGGCGTCGGCAACTTCCGCTACGTGCGGGCCTCAGGTGACGGCGAGATCACCATCGAAGGCAGCAACTCGATCCTCGGGACGTGGACGAACCTCGGCAACCTCTCCGGCATCGGCCTGACCGGCGCGACGGGCACGACCGGCACGGCGGTCGAGGGTCCGATGTGGATGAAGTTCCGGGACCGCAACGAGTGGGCCCTGTACCTCGACCAGTACGCCACCCGCGGCGGGTACATGCCGGTCACGACGGCCAACCCCTCCGCCGTCGGCACCTACCAGATCCCGGCAGCGGGCAGCTACAACATGGGCGTCAACAAGAAGCGCCACGGCTCGATCCTGAACCTCACGGCCGCCGAGGAGGCCCGTGTCCTCGCGCGTTGGCCCAGCACCCCGGCCAAGCGGCTCCAGTCGTTCAACTTCCAGGACCGGTACGTACGGCACGCCAACTTCGACGTGCGCATCGACCAGAACGTCACCAGTGCGGACGCCCAGTTCCGGATCCGGCCCGGCCTGGCCGGCACCGGCACCGTCTCCTTCGAGTCGGTGAACTACCCGGGCTACTTCCTGCGGCACGCCAACTACGACTTCCAGCTGGTCCGCAACGACGGCACCGCCCAGTTCGCCGCCGACGCCACCTTCAACCAGGTCGCCGGCCTCGCCGACTCCACCTGGTCCTCCTTCCAGTCCTACAACCACCCCGACCGCTACATCCGCCACTACGCCTACTACCTGAAGCTCGACCCGATCACCACGGCGACGGGACGCGCCGACGCCACCTTCCGCGTGACCAACTGACCGCACGAAACAGGGATGCCGGCGCCTCCATGGCGCTCCTTCACCCTCCAACGCGCCGCACCGGCGCGGGAGGCGCCGGCTTCCCTTCCACGAGAGCCCTCCCGATTCCCCGCCACTCAAGCAAACTATCCGATATGTCGAACAATGTTCGAAATCAGAGGGATGTGAACCGATGTACAGCCTGAGACCTCAGGGCCGCAGGAGATTCCGGCCAGGTGCTCTCGCCGCCGTGGCCGCCGCCTCGCTCCTGGTGGGCGTCGCCGGCCCGGCGGCCCCCGCCCAGGCAGCGGACATCACCGATGGCCTGGCTCTCTGGTACAAGCTCGACGCGACCTCGGGCACCGTGGCGGCGGACGCCTCGGGCAACGGCCGGAACGGAACCGTGAACGGCACCGCCGGCTGGTCGAGTTCCGGGGAAGGGCTCTCGTTCAACGGCTCCGACACCTACATCAAGGTGCCGGACAACATCATGAGCGGCATGAACTCGATCACCGTCTCGATGGACGTCCAGATCGACGCCACCCAGGCCACGCCGTACTTCCTCTACGGCTTCGGCAACTCCGCCAACGGAGCGGGCAACGGGTACCTGTTCAGCACCGGCAACACGTTCCGGACCGCCATCGCCTCCGGGGCCTTTTCGACCGAGCAGAACACCCGGACGACCGGCGACCTGCCGCGCTCCGTCTGGAAGCACGTCACCTACACGCAGACCGGCACCACGGGCGTGCTGTACCAGGACGGCGTGGAGGTGGCCCGCAACACGTCGGTCACCACCACCCCCGGCTCCATCGGCTCCGGCATCACGACGGCCAACTACATCGGCAAGTCCCTCTACAGCGGTGACAAGCTCTTCAAGGGCAAGATGCGGGACTTCAGGGTCTACAACCGCGCGCTGGCGCCCGGCGAGGTCCTCGAAATCAGCGGGAACACCACGCACATCGCCGCGGTCACCCTTCCCTCGCTGAAGATCGACGCCCTCATCGACGACGCCCGCAGCAAGATCACGATGCCGGTGAAGGAGGGCACGGACCTCACCGCGCTCGCTCCGCAGTTCACCCTCGCCCAGGGTGCGTCCATCAGCCCGGCCTCCGGCACCCCACGCGACTTCACCGAGCCCGTGACGTACGAGGTGACCGGCTCCGACGGAACGAAGCGCACCTGGACGGTGGAGGCGCTGGTCATGAGGAGCCCCGTCCTGCCGGGGCTCACCGCCGACCCGAACATCGTCCGCTTCGGCGACACGTACTACATCTACCCGACCACCGACGGCTTCGCGAACTGGAGCGGTACGCAGTTCAAGGCGTACTCCTCCAAGGACCTGGTCCACTGGACGGACCACGGCGTCATCCTGGACCTGGGTCCCGACATCTCGTGGACCAACAGCCGGGCCTGGGCCCCGACGATGACCGCGAAGCACGGGAAGTACTACTTCTACTACTCCGCCGACGGGAACATCGGCGTCGCGGTCTCCGACTCGCCCACCGGCCCGTTCAAGGACCCGCTGGGCAAGCCGCTGATCGCCCGCGGCGCCTACTCGGGCCAGATGATCGACCCGGCGGTCTTCACCGACGACGACGGCCAGTCCTACCTCTACTTCGCCAACGGCCAGGCGTACGTGGTTCCCCTGAACGACGACATGGTCTCCTTCGACGCCTCCAAGGTCACCAACATCACCCCCAGCGGCTACAGGGAGGGCTCCTTCGTCGTCAAGCGCAAGGGCACCTACTACTTCATGTGGTCGGAGAACGACACACGTGACGAGAACTACCGGGTCGCCTACGCCACCGGCTCCTCGCCCACCGGTCCCTGGACCAAGCGCGGCGTGATCCTGGAGAAGGACCTCTCGCTCGGCATCAAGGGCCCCGGCCACCACTCCGTGGTGCAGGTACCGGGCACCGACGACTGGTACATCGCCTACCACCGCTTCGCCATCCCCGGCGGAGACGGCACCCACCGCGAAACCACCATCGACAAGATGGAGTTCGACGCCGACGGCCTGATCAAGAAGGTCGTCCCCACTCTGAGCAGCATCGCCCCGGTCTCGGGCGGCGTCACCCTGCCGACGAACACCACCCGCTCGCTCCAGTCCGTCAACTTCCCCGGCCGCTACGCCGTCGTACGCTCCGACAGCCTCGGCTACCTCGATCCGGTGACGTCCTCCAGCACGACGGCGGTCAAGCAGAGCGCCACCTTCACGATCGTCCCCGGTCTGGCCGACGGAAGCTGCTACTCGTTCCGTGACGCGTCCGGCCGCTACCTGCGCCACAAGGACCTCCGGATCCGCGCCGACGCCAGCAACGGCACCACGCTCTTCGACAAGGACGCCACCTACTGCGCCCGGTCGGGCTCGGCCACCGGTTCGGTCAGCCTGGAGTCGTACAACTACCCCGGCCGCTACCTCCGCCACTACAACTACGAGCTGCGCCTCGACACCTTCCAGGACAACGCCACCTTCCGCGCCGACAGTTCCTTCAAGGCGGTCAGCCCCTGGGCCTGATCACCCCCTCCCTCATCCGGTGGCCTGCAGCGCGAAGCCCTGCGGGCCACCGGCATGGCAAGGCGAACTCCCTCCCGGCTCCCGGCTCCTCGCTCGAGCGACGCGCCGCGCCGGCCCCCCCCCTCATCAGGAAGGCCGCATGAAACTCTCTCGAAGAAGCGGTACCCGAGTCGCCGGTACGGCCACCGCCGTCCTCGCCGTGCTCGGCACGGTGATCGCGGTTCCCGCATCCGCCGCCACGCCGGGGAGCTGGACCTCGGTCCAGCCCGGTGTCGCACAGACCGGCTGTGACGGCGTACGCGCCACCGTCGCGCTGGACACCAACGGCGCCCTCTCACTCGGCGCGACCTGGAACTGCCGCCAGGCCCTGACACCTGCTCCGATCGGGCTGGTGACCAGCCAGGTCGACTTCACCACCGGCCTGGATTTCGTCAGCCGCACGGATGCGCCCGTCACCTACACCTACGGGGTCCAAGCGGGGAAGTCCCGCGTCCGTACGCGGTCCGCGACCGAGACGAGACTGGTGTTCGCGAAGGGTTCCGCGCGGATGACCGTGCACGTCCGCACCTCCGCGGACGGCATGGCGCTGCGCTACGAGCTGCCGTCGGGTGCGACGGTGCTGCGCGAGGCGACCTCGTTCGATCTGCCGGCCGACGCCCAGCTCTCCCGGCAGGAGTTCAGCGCCGATCACGAGCGGGGTTATGTGACCTCTTCGGTCGCCGACGTGGCGACGGGCTCCTACGACATGGGCATGTTCGCCCAGCAGTCCAACGGCGCGCGGGTGTTGCTCGCCGAGTCCGGTGTGGACGGCGACTACTCGGGGGGCCGGTTCACCCACACCCAGGGCACCGACCGGTTCACCGTCGCGCTGGCCGACGCGCAGATCGTGCGGTCCGGCGCGTTCGCCACGGCCTGGCGCACCGCCGCCATCGGCAGCACGGCGACGGTCGTGGAGTCCACGCTGGTCGACGACGTGGCGCCCGCGTCGAAGGTCTCCGACACCTCGTGGATCAAGCCGGGTATCGCCGCGTGGCCGTGGCTGGACGGCATGTTCGCCACCCAGCGCGATCTGACCAAGCTCAAGCAGTGGGCCGACTACGCCTCCTCGCAGGGCTGGCCCTACCTCCTCGTGGACGACGGGTGGAAGGACAACCAGGCGATCATTCCCGAGCTCGTGACCTACGCCCGGGAGCGCGGCGTGCGGATCATGCTCTGGTACCACTGGCAGGACCTGGACACCGCCGCCGAGCGGGACGCCCAGTTCACCAAGATCACCGGGTGGGGTGTCGTCGGCGTCAAGATGGACTTCATGGGTTCGGAGACCCGGGCCCGTCAGCAGTGGTACGACGCGGCCCTGGCCGACACCGCCCGCTACAAGCTGATGGTCGACCTGCACGGCTCGCGCCTGTCGGTCGGCGTCCATCGCACCTGGCCGCACGTGCTGACCAACGAGGCCGTCCGGGGCGAGGAATACCCCGGTGGCCGGAACATCGGGCACGTGGCCGCGCTCCCGTTCACGCGGGGCCTGCTGGGCCCGGCCGACTACTCGCCGATGAGCTTCCAGCAGGGCAACCCCAACAGCGACGCCGCCGAACTCGCCCTCGGCGTACTCCTGGACAGCGGCATCATGCTGCCCGGCTCCCGTATCTCGGACTACCAGGCCCGTCCCGAGGCACAGCGGTGGCTGCGCATGCTGCCGACCGTGTGGGACGAGACCAAGTACGTCTCGGGGGACCCGCTCACCGGCGGGGTCATCGCGCGCCGCAGCGGCGACCGGTGGTTCGTCGGCGCGCTCAGGCGCGGCGGCGCCACCACCATCAGCTACCCGACCACGTTCCTCAGCTCCGGTACCTGGCACGCGGAGATCATCACCGACGGCCCCGACGGCTTGACCCGCACCAGCAAGGTCATCCAGGCCGGTGACACATTGAGCGTCCCGGCGGTCGCGGGCGGCGGCCATGCGGTCAGGCTGACCAAGGTCGCGGCCCTCCCGACCGGGAACCGCACGGTGACCATCGCCGGCAGCAGCCACGTACTCGACGTGAGGAGCGCGAGCCTCGCGAACGACGCCGCGATCATCCGCTGGCCCAGCACCGGCGGCACCAACCAGCGCTTCGCGTTCGTGCCGCTCGACGACGGGTACACCCGGATCGTCAACCAGGCCAGCGGCAAGGACGTCGTCGTCCGGTACGCGTCGCGCGACGCGGGCGCGAAGGCCATCCAGTACACCTACGAAGCCAACGCGAACACCAACGACGAATGGCTGGCGGAGGACGCGGGCAACGGCCGTGTCCGGCTCCTCAACCGCCACAGCGGTCTCTACCTCACCGCGGGCGACGCCCAGGGAGACCAGTTGGAGCAACGCCCGTTCGACGGTGGCGACCACCAGATGTTCACCGTCTCCTGAGGACGACCATGTGTCCGGCCCTGACGCTCGCGTCAGGGCCGGACTCCTGTCGGCGGGGTCGCGCGGGAGGTGGTGCGAGTGCTGTGACCGGAAAGGTTTGCCGGAAAGCTCGCGGCGTCCGGTGCTGGGGGCACCTCCCACGCCGTTCAGGCAGTGGGGGAGCCTCGCAAGGCGGAGCATGACCCGCGTACTGGATGTACTCGGGTCATGCGACAACGCCGCGAGGTGCCGTGCCGGACGCCGAGCCGGTGGACCTTTCCGGTCACAGCACTGGCTAGCGCAGGGCGCCGGCCAAGAGGTGCGCGGTGTCCGCGATCAGCTTGTTGTCCGTCGCGGCGTCCCGGTCGAACTTGCGGGACACGATGGAGAGGACCAGCGGGGTGCCGTCCTCGGTCCAGGCGATACCCACGTTGTTGTTGGTGCCGTAGGAACCCCCGCCCGTCTTGTCCGCGACGGCCCACGAGGACGGCAGACCCGCGCGTAGGCGGGTGTTGCTGGTCTGGTTGTGCAGCAGCCAGTGCGTGAGGAGCGCGCGGTCGGGCCGGCTGAGCGCGTCGCCGAGGACGAGCCGGGCGTAGGTGCGGCCGATCGCGCGCGGGCTGGTGGTGTCCGTGATCCGCCACGGCTCGGCCGAGTTCAGCTCCGTCTCCCACCGGTCCAGCCGGGTCACCGGGTCACCGAGGGACCGGGCGAAACGGGTGATCGCCGTGGGGCCGCCCAGTTCCCGCAGGAGCAGATTGCCCGCGGTGTTGTCACTGTGGCGGATCGCGGCGTCGCACAGCTCGGCGATCGTCATGCCCGTGGCCAGGTGATCCCTTGTCACGTCCGAGTTCTCGAGGAGGTCGGCCGCGGTGTAGTGGATCCGGCGGGACAGCACCTCGCCGTCGCGGTCCAGGTCGCGCAGCACCGCCGCGGCGGCGAGCGTCTTGAACAGCGAACAGATCGGGAACAGGGTGTCGGCACGGTGCCGGACTGTCTCCCCGGTACGGACATTGTGGGCGTAGACCCCCAGCCGGGCCCCGTACTGCTCCTCCAGCGCGCGAAGACCGCCGGTGACACCGTCGGACGCGCGGGCGGGCGCGGTCGTGAGCAGGGCCGTCGCGGTGGCGGTACCGGCCACAAGCAGCGTGCGCCGACTCATCGCAGAGGCAAGAGGGCCGCTCGTCCGTAACATCCTTCGCTCCTTCATCAATGTGCGTCAGCAGTTCCGTCAGTGATCGACGCAGCGCCTCGCGCCCTGGTTGCATCCCACAGCGGCCACCGACGCCGCGGCTGACCTGCGGTGCTCGGGCCGCTGATGGTCAGGGCGTGTCGCCGGAGTAGTAGAAGCGGCAGCTCACGCCCGGGCCCGGTGTGCGGGGTTCGCCGGGGCGCGGGTCGTACAGGGCGCGGCCGCCGGGCCAGCGTCCGAGCTCGGTGGAGAGGGCCACGCCGTCGTCGACTTCCTCGGTTCGCCACCCGTGGATGTCCAGCAGCAGACCGTCCAGCGGTCCGCCGACCAGTACGGCGTAGGTCCGGTGTGGGAGCGGGCCGGGGTGGGGGTCGTCGTGCTCCACGCCGTAGACCCGGCCGTTCAGCAGTTGCTCGTCGCCGTTCACCCGACCAAGCCTCGCAGCCGCCACTGACAACGCGGGTTCCTTCAGGCCCGCCTGGGGCCTGTCAGGGCAGGTACGGAAGCGGGAGAGCCACCCGCGAGACGGCGATGATCGAACGGTGTGGCGAACCGGCTACGATGCGTTCGCGCGATGAAGGGGCGGATCTCAGGACCGAGGCCCTCCGGGTGTCTCTCACGTCACCGTCGCGTCGACCCGGTCATGAACGACCGTCGTAGATCTTGCCGTGCAGCGCTGGGTGGTGTGTACGGCCGACAAGGAGAACTCGGCATGTCGATGATCCGGCTCACGGCCCCGGCGCACTCCCTCACCGAGGAGGGCCGCTCGTCCGTCCAGCGCGATCTGGCCGCTGCCCTGCTGCGCTGGGAGGGGGCTCCCGACGCGTCGTTCTTCCGAGCCCAGTTGTGGAGCTACCTCGTCGAACTGCCCGAGGGGGCGCAGACCACAGCCGAGGATGACGCGTCCCGCTTCCTCGTCGACGTCACGGTGCCCCAGGGAGTGCTCTCCGCGGAGGGCACCGCCGGCTTGGTGGCGGAAGCCACCGGGATCGTCCTGTCGGCGGCCGGGCTCTCCCCGGCGGACGCACCGCGGGTATGGGTGCTGGTGCACGAGCAGCCCGATGGGACCTGGGGCGCGGGCGGACAGGTCGTCCGCCGTGCCGACCTCGCGGCCATCGCCCAGAAGCAGCGCGACGAGGCGTGAGACGACCTGCGGCCGGCTCAACCGCCGCAGCAGCGAAGGCCATGACGACGGCGTCCTGCGTGGTGAGGCGTCGTCGGTCCGGGCATGACGCTTGGGCCTCCTTGCGGTGGTGTGGGGCAAGCTGAGATCGCGGAGCGGGCCCGTACCGGGGGACGGACGGTCTCGAAACTTTCGAAGGTTTCCCGGAATCTTTGACGCCACAACCTAGGAATGCGGAGCCCCGCGGTCAAGGGCTCCGGCTGACCTGTCTACAAACAGGCCCTCCCCTTGAGCTCGGCCGCCCGGCACTCCGGCCGGCGTCAGGCCGGCGGCGGCAACACGGCTCGCCCACCCATGGGGTGCGAAGGACGGCAGCTGGGAGGGGGCGCCAGAGGCGCCTGCGCGCCTGTTCCGGGGCCCACCCGAGGCCTACGACGTTCGCCCGCCGACGGCGATGAGGGTTCGCGCCGGCCACCCTACGGGTTTCCGAATGTTTCGAAGCAGAAGCTGAAACTTTTTGTGTGGCGAGTATTGACGATTCATCGTCAATCCCTCAATCATCCCTGTCGGGAAGCCGACCAGAAACCGTGCTCTCGACCGCGTCGGCAGACCGTGCCGCACGGCGGATCCACGCACGCCTGCACGACAGATCCGCGCACCGATGCTCCCGCGCCACCCCGTTTCGTTCCGGAGAGGTTCGCACCAGCGCATCCTGGCTCTTCGCTCAGTCGGAGAGATACGCGACGCCGCGTGACGGTCCCCCGGCTGAGCCGCTATGGAGTGCCCCCATGCCCGTGTCGAGACAGCGCTGCCGTCCGCGCCGGATGAGATCGTCCCGGTCCCCGTGACCGGTGCGCGGTGATTCCGTGCCGCCCGGGTCCCGACCCGACCCTCCCGTCCGACGAGCGGGAGCGGACGACGCCCTCCCCGCGCTTCAGCCATTCCGTGATCTCTACCTTGGAGGCACAGTCATGGGCTTGTACGCCCTTCCAGGACCAGTGGTCCGCCGCAAGATCCGCGGCCTGCTGATGGCGCTGTTCGTCGGCGTGCTCGGTGCGGCCGCCGCACTGGTCGCGCCGCCGGCCGCGCACGCCGCCGAGAGCACGCTCGGCGCCGCGGCGGCGCAGAGCGGTCGCTACTTCGGCACCGCCATCGCCTCGGGCAGGCTGGGCGACTCCGCGTACACGACGATCGCAAACCGTGAGTTCAACTCGGTGACGGCCGAGAACGAGATGAAGATCGACGCCACCGAGCCACAGCGGGGTCAGTTCAACTTCTCCGCCGCCGACCGCGTCTTCAACTGGGCGGTGCAGAACGGCAAGCAGGTGCGCGGCCACACCCTGGCCTGGCACTCCCAGCAGCCCGGCTGGATGCAGAGCCTCAGCGGCAGCAACCTGCGCCAGGCGATGATCGGCCACATCAACGGCGTGATGGCGCACTACAAGGGCAGGATCGCCCAGTGGGACGTCGTGAACGAGGCCTTCGCCGACGGCAATTCGGGAGCCCGGCGCGACTCCAACCTGCAGCGCACCGGCAACGACTGGATCGAGGTCGCCTTCCGCACCGCGCGCGCCGCGGACCCGGCCGCCAAGCTCTGCTACAACGACTACAACGTCGAGAACTGGACCTGGGCCAAGACCCAGGCGATGTACGCCATGGTCCGGGACTTCAAGCAGCGCGGCGTGCCGATCGACTGCGTGGGCTTCCAGTCGCACTTCAACAACGACAGCCCGTACAACAGCAACTTCCGCACCACCTTGCAGAACTTCGCCGCTCTCGGTGTCGACGTGGCCATCACCGAACTCGACATCCAGGGCGCCTCGGGCACGACCTACGCCAACGTGGTCAACGACTGCCTGGCCGTCCCGCGCTGTCTCGGCATCACCGTCTGGGGTGTGCGCGACTCCGACTCCTGGCGACCGGAGCACTCGCCGCTGCTGTTCAACCGTGACGGAAGCAAGAAGCCCGCTTACACCTCCGTCCTCAACGCGCTCAACGGCGGTACGTCCACGCCGCCTTCGGATGCCAAGCCGATCAAGGGCGTCGGTTCGGGGCGCTGCCTCGACGTGCCCGGCAGCGGTACCGCCGACGGCACCCAGCTCCAGTTGTGGGACTGCCACAGCGGCACCAACCAGCAATGGACGGTCACCGCGGCCGGCGAGTTGAGGGTCTACGGCAACAAGTGCCTGGACGCGGCCGGGACCGGCAACGGGACCAAGGTCCAGATCTACGGCTGCTGGGGCGGAGACAACCAGAAGTGGCGCCTCAACTCCGACGGAACCATCGTCGGCGTCCAGTCGGGCCTCTGCCTCGACACCGCGTCGGGCGGCACCGCCAACGGCACCCTGATCCAGATCTCCACCTGCTCGAACGGCAGCAGCCAGCGCTGGACCCGGTGACGACACCGCCGGGTGGTCCGGGGTCGCCGCCATGGTTGCGGCGACCCTCGCGCTCTACGTGATCGGCGCGGTCTGGACGTACATCGGACGCGGCCTGGACGTATAGACGTATATCGGAGAGGGTCGCCTTCGCCGTGCCGTCCCGCCCCGGCCCGTCCGGTGGCGTCGGTCCGGCGGGTCAGTCCGTCGGCAGGCACAGCTCCGTCTCCGCGCCGCCCTCCGGGTGGTTGCGGAACGTCAGGCGGGCGCCGAGCAGGCGGGCCTGGCCGGTGGCGATGGTCAGGCCGAGGCCGGTGCCGCCTGTCCGGGAGCCCGTGCGGAAACGCTGGGGGCCGGAGGTGTGCAGTACCGCGAGCAGATCGGCCGGGAAACCGGGTCCGTGGTCGCGGACCCGGACCACGGAGCCGTCGACCTCCAACTCCACGGGTGGGGCGCCGTGACGCAGGGCGTTGGTGGCGAGGTTGGTCAGGATCCGCTCGACCCGGCGCGGGTCGGTGGTCACGACCGTGTCCGCCACGATCCGCACGCGTACGTCGTCGAGCCCGGCGGTCGCGCGTCGGGCCATCGCGCTCACCTCGCGCTCCTCGGTCTCCACGGCCGCCTGGGAGTCCAGGCGGGCGACCTCCAGCACGTCCTCCACCAGCCCGCGCAGTTTCCGCACGCTGCCGGCCACCAGGTCGGCCGCCCGGCCGGGCGGCAGCAGACCGACCGCGGTCGACATGCCGGCGACCGGCGTGCGCAGTTCGTGCGCGATGTCGGCGGTCACCCGGCGTTCGGCCTCCAGTCGGGCGCCGAGCGCGTCCGCCATGGTGTCGACGGCGGCGGCCAGCCGGGCGATCTCGTCGCCGCCGCGGGGGCGTACACGGGCGTCGAGGTCGCCGTCGGCGATGCGTTCCGCGGTACGCGCGGCGGCCGTGGCCCGCCGTCCCATCCGCACCCCCAGCAACAGCCCGGCCAGGGACACCAGGACGGTGACGGCCGCGCCCGTGGCGAGCAGCGTCCGATCGAGTGCGGCGAGGGTCCGTTCCTCGCGGGCGTACGAACGGTGGACCGCGAGCACTTTCCGGTCCGAGATCCGGGTCGCCGCCCACAGCACCGGAGCCCCACCGTCCTTGCGGCCCCTTTGCAGATAGGTCACCCGGACGTCGCCGCGTACGGCCCGTGCCACCGGGGCGGGCAGGTCGGGGGGATCGATCCGGCCGTCCGATGCACGTCCGTCGGCGTGGTCGCCGGCGGCGCTCCGCAACCTCTGGTCCAGTGCGGAGCGGGCGGTGGCCAGTTGGTCGGCGGCGGTGGTGCGGTGCACCAGCACCCCGACCGCCCCCGCCACGCACAGGGCCGCGACGGCGACGGCCAGCGCGACCTTCGCCCCCACGTTCACCGCGGGCCGTCTCATGGGCGCAGCTTGTAGCCGAAGCCGCGTACCGTCTCGATCCGTTCCCGGCCGATCTTGGAGCGCAGGCGCTGCACATGGACGTCCACGACCCGGGTGTCACCGGACCAGGCGTAGTCCCAGACCCGCTCCAGGAGCAGATCACGGGAGAGCACGGTCCCCGGCGCGGCGGCGAACTCGCGCAGCAGTTTCAGCTCGGTCGTGGTGAGCGCGAGCGGCTTTCCGGCGCGGCGGGCGGTCAGGGACGCCGGGCAGAACTCCAGGTCCCCGAAGCGCAGTCGGGGACCCTCGTGGGCCGGCTGCCCGGCGGGTGCCGCCCGGCGCAGCAGGGAGCGTACGCGGGCCACGAGGACGGGGCCGTCGAAGGGCTTGGTGACGTAGTCGTCGGCGCCCGCCTCCAGGCCCATCACCACGTCCACCGGGTCGTTGCGGGCCGAGATCAGCAGCACGGGCACCCCCGACTCCTCGCGGATCCGGCCGGCCAGGCTCACTCCGTTGAGGCCCGGCAGCATGATGTCGAGGACGGCCACGTCCGGATGGCGTTCCCGGAACAGCGCGAGCCCAATGAGGCCGTCGGACGCGGTGCGGACGCGGTAGCCGCGCTCCTCCAGTGTGAGCCGCGTGGCCTCCCGGATCAGCTCGTCGTCCTCGACCAGCAGCACCTCATGAGCGGCGTGCATCGGCTTCCCTCCCCGCCGGTCCTCTCCTGTGTCGTTCTCATGCATCCGGTACGCCCAGATCGGTGTCGTCGATGCCCTGCGACCAGAAGGGCGCGGGGGGATGTACGGGGGTCAGGCGCGCGTGGCTGTAGAACGACACGTCGCCGCGCCTGACCGGATCGCTCAGGACGACGTCCACCCGGTACCGCGGCGGGTTCTCGTTTCCGTCGGGACAGCCCGACACGCAGGTCTCGTCCATGGCGACTCCGGTGGCCCGTGCCCGGGACGAGCCCCAGTCCCGCCATGTCAGCCGCCTCAGGGAGAGGCGCAGGGTCGGGTCGATCTCCTCGGGGCGCTGCCAGGCCCGGCCGTACCAGTCCGTGATGTAGACCGGTCCCGTCCAGGGGATCGTCGTCATCGCCGGACCTTCGACGTGCACGCCGCCGTCCACGCCGGCGCACCCGGTCAGGCAGGCGGCCAGCACGACGCACGGCACGCCTCGGCGAAGCCGCATCCCTTGCTCCTTCCGCCGGGCCGTCGGGTCGTGTGGAGATCGCTCCCGCAGAAGCCGGAGGCAATGGTACGACCGGTCGGTCCGGGTCCTTCAGGGGTGGTGGCGGCTCGACGTCCCACGGCCGTCCCCGTCCCGGAACTCGGCCACGTCACGCCACCGTCACGGTCACCGTCATCGGAGGACAGCTGCCTGACCTGCGTCTGTAACAACGGTCCGGCGATCCGTCATCGAGATCGATACGTCGTCGCCGTACAGCCGCCGCACAGTTGTGCGTCCGCCTTCCTACGGTTGCTCCGATCATGGCCACCCGGCACTTCAGCCCTGGGGGAACTTTGCGCAGAAGAGTGAAGACAGCATGCGTGTGCACAGCCGCGGCGGCGGTGGCGGCGGTCCTCGCCACAGGACCGCCCGGCACCGCGCAGGCCACGCCGGCACAGGCCACGCCCGTACAGGCCGGTGCGGCGGGGACCGTCGCCGCGTCCAAGGAAGCCGCGTCCAAGCGATCCGCCGGCCCGCACCGCCTCACCCTCGTCACCGGCGACCGCGTCCTCGTCGACGCCACGGGCGCTGTCGTCGGCATGGAGCGGGCCAAGGGCCGCGAGCGGGTCCCCGTACAGATACGGAAGACCGGCGGCCACACCCTCGTCGTCCCGACGGACGCCGCCCGGCTGATCGCGAACGGCAGCCTCGACCAGCGGCTGTTCGACGTCACCGAGCTGGACAAGCCGGCCAACCGCAGGAACCAGCGGGGCGGCCTGAAGGTCATCGTCGGCTACAAGGACACCGCACGTTCCCTGAGGGCCGCGGTCCGTGGCACGGGCATGGTCCACCGGACCTTCACGTCCCTGGACATGGACGCCCTCAAGGCGCCCACCGCGCAGACGCCCAAGCTGTGGGACACCCTCACCGACGACGGTGCCCTCGCCCCGGGCGTCTCCCATGTCTGGCTGGACGGCGTCCGCAGGGCCAGCCTCGACAGGTCGGTGCCGCAGATCGGCGCACCCGCCGCCCGGGCCAAGGGATACGACGGCAGGGGCGTCAAGGTCGCCGTCCTGGACAGCGGCCTCGACAGCAGCCACCCCGATCTCAAGGGCCAGGTGCTCGCCACCAAGAACTTCAGCGCCTCCACCACCGCCGAGGACCGGCAGGGCCACGGCACGCATGTCGCGTCCACCATCGCCGGGACCGGCGCCGAGTCGGGCGGCAAGTACAAGGGCGTCGCCCCCGGAGCGAAGCTGCTCATCGGCAAGGTCCTCGACGACCGCGGCCAGGGCGACGACGCCGGCATCATCGCGGGCATGGAGTGGGCCGCCGAGCAGGGCGCCGACGTCATCAACCTCAGCCTGGGCGGCCGCGACACCCCGGGTGTCGACCCGATGGAGGCCACGGTCAACCGGCTCTCGGAGACCAAGGGCGTCCTCTTCGCCATCGCCGCCGGCAACGAGGGCGAGCAGGGATTCAAGACCGTCGACTCCCCCGGCAGCGCCTCCGACGCGCTCACCGTCGGCGCCGTCGACGGCCACGACGCGGTCGCGGACTTCTCCAGCATGGGTCCGACCGCAGACGGCGCCCTCAAGCCGGACGTGACCGCGCCCGGCGTGGACATCACCGCGGCCGCCGCCAAGGGCAGCGCCCTCGCCAAGGAGGTCGGCGAGAAGCCGCCGGGCTACCTGACGATCTCGGGTACGTCGATGGCGACCCCGCATGTGGCGGGCGCCGCCGCCCTCCTCAAGCAGCAGCATCCCGACTGGACGTTCCGTGAGCTGAAGGCCGTGCTCGTGGGCTCCGCCAAGGGCGGCGACTACACCCCCTACGCGCAGGGTTCGGGCCGTATCCGGGTCGACGAGGCGAACGGCCGGAGCGTGTTCGCCGAGACGACCTCGCTGAGCTTCCCCGTCCAGCGGTGGCCGCACACCGACGACACCCCGGTCACCAGGAAGCTGACGTACCGCAACACCGGCACGAAGGACATCACGCTGACGCTGTCGACCGCGGCCTTCAACCCTCGGGGCGAGGCGGCCCCGCACGGCTTCTTCTCCCTGGGCGCGAAGACCGTCACCGTCCCCGCCGGCGGCAGGGCGTCCGTGGACGTCACCGCCGACACCCGGCTGGGCGGCGAGTTGTTCGGCGGCTACTCGGCCTATGTGACGGCCACGGGCGACGGCCGGACCGTCCGCACGGCGCTGGCGGTCGAGCGGGAGGAAGAGGCGTACGACGTCACGCTGAAGTTCATCGACCGTCCCGGGCAGCACCCGGTGCGCCTCACCACCCTGTCGCGTGACGAGCGGAACGGCACGCAGTTCGCGGACATGTCCACCGGCGACACGCTCACCTTCCGCGTCCCCAAGGGCCCGTACATCCTCGACTCGCTCAGCGTGAAGGACCCCACCTCGACCGAGGGCGGCGTCGACTGGGTGGTCCGCCCCGTCCTGAACGTCGACCAGGACCGGACGGTCACACTCGACCTGAACAGGACCCGGTCGGCCGACATCACCGTGCCGGACAAGGAGGCCAAGCCGCTCCAGGCCATGGTGTTCTACGAGCACAAGGGCACGCAGGTGGCGAACTACGTCGTCATGCCCACCTTCTCCGACATCCGTGTCGCCCACATCGGCCCCGAGATGCCGTCCCACCTGGCACAGGTCTGGTCCGGGCAGTGGACCAAGGGCAAGCGCGCCGAGTACAACACCCTCGACGGCGGCGAGGTGAAGAGGATCACCGGGACGCACGTCCACCATTACTCGGCGCACGAGTTCGCCACGGTGAAGGCCGGCCTGGGCGCCTCGACCCCGGGCAAGACCGGGGTGCTCGCCCTGTCCGCCACCCTGCCTGTCATCAACGGCATCCACACCCCGCTGCCCCAGAAGCTGCCCACCACCCGGACGTACTACCTGTCCACGGGCGACGATGCCCAGTGGTACTTCAACTTCCAGCAGTTCTCGGGGAAGAAGGACGCGGACGGTGTGCCGATCGTGGAGGCCGAGTCCACCACCGGTGACTATGTGAGGCTCTCCGGCGGCAGGACCTACCGGAAGTCGTTCGACACGGCGGTGTTCGCGCCGCGAGTGGTGCCCGGCCTGTCCGGTGTCTTCCACGGCCCGGACGGGATCTACGGCCTGCTTCCGCTGTTCGCCGACGGCCAGCGCAACGAGGCGTCGTCCGGCCTGACCTCGGTGCGCACGACGCTGTACCGCGACGGCAGGAAGGTCGCGTCGAACGCCGACCCGCTGACCGGCGGCAAGACGTTCGAGGTCCCGGCCGGCGAGGCCGAGTACACCCTGACCACGTCGGCCGGGCGAAGCGCCCGGGTCCAGGCGGCCTCCACGCGTGTCGACGCGAGCTGGACGTTCCGTTCGAAGGCACCGTCCGGCGGGCTGCCGACGGAACTGCCGGTCTCCACGGTGCGCTTCGCACCGAGGACGGGCCTGGACAGCCGGGTCGAGGCCGGCCGGATCGTCACCTACCCGGTCACCGTCGAGGGCACGGCAAGGGGGCGGAACCTCAAGTCGCTGTCGGTGTACGTGTCGTACGACGCCGGAAAGACCTGGAAGAAGACCGACGTCCGGAACGGGAGGATCACGGTGAAGAACCCGGCGAAGGGCAAGGGCATCTCCCTCCGCGCCGAGATCATCGACAGGAAGGGCAACAGGTCCACGATCTCGATCCGCAACGCGTACTACGGCAAGTGAGGCCGAGGATTCACTGGCACGGGTCGGTCTGCCGGAAGCGCGGTCTCGGGCAGACCGGCCCGTCGTGCTCCACGAAGGCTTCCCGGGCTGCCGTGCAGGAGCCGGTGCGCCGGTTCGAAGGAGCGAACCGGGGAGCACGGAGTCCCGCGGACCCGCTCGGAGGGGCGTCGGTGGTGGGAGAACCGACGGGGACGACCGCGCCGCGGCAGTGAGTCAAGCGGTCAGGCCACCGGGCGGATTCGATCGCCGGTCTTCTCCCGGAGTGCTGCTTCCAGTCGGTCGCGCGCCTCGGTCTGTGCGGCGATGGGCTCGTCGAGGACAGCCAGCCGTTCCCGCGCGACCCGCAGGCCCTTGTCCGAGGGCGGTGCGGCAGCGACATCACCGTCCAGGCACGGCAGGAACACGCGCACGTCGTCCAGGGTGAGCCCGGCGGCCAGCAGGTGGCGGATGTTGCGGACCCGCACCACTGCCCGCTCGTCGTAGACGCGGTAGCCGTTGAGGGCACGCTCCGAGGAGATCAGTCCGGCCTGCTCGTAGTGCGGCAGCGCACGGGCGGACGTCCCGGCCGCCTTGGCCAGTTCACCGATCAGCACCCGTCCCCGCCTCCCGGTCCACTCCTATCACGCCACGACTGCCCCTCCGTCGACCGGGAGTACCACTCCGGGGATGAACGCCGCGGCCGGTGCGGCGAGCCGGGTGACCGCCTCGCCGCGGCCGGTGCGGCGAGCCGGGTGACCGCCCAGGCCACCTCCTGGGGTCGGCCGATCCGGCCCAGCGGGGTGTGCGCCAGGTGCCATCCCCGCACCGCTGCGATCCGCTCCGGCGTCAGGCCCCGGTGCTCACCGATGGGGGTGTCGATCGCGCCGGGGGCGACCGCCACCACCCGGATCCCGCGGGGCGCCAACTCGACCGCCCAGCTGCGGGTCAGCAGCTCCAGGGCGGTCTTGGTCGCCGCGTAGACCGAGCTGCCGGGCCAGGCCCGCTGTCCCACCGGCGTACTGCCATTGGCGATCACCCCGCTCGACGTCTCCAGGAGGGGCAGCGCGGCCTGGGTCAGCAGGATGGGGGCGACGAGGTTGGTGGCCGGCTGGACCCCGATCATGTCCGGCGTCAGCGTGCCGAGGGCGCCGCCGCGTACTATGCCGGCGTTGTTGACCAGCACGTCCAGTCGGCCGTGTGTGTCGAGCACGGTCCGGAGGATGCGATCGGGCTCGCCCTCGGCGGTGATGTCCGCGGCCAGGGGCCTGATCCGGTCGTGCCCGGCGGCGGTCTGCTCGAGCGGCTCGGCCCGCCGACCGATCGCGACGACGTGGGCGCCCTCGGCTGCGAAGGCACGGGCGGTGGCCCGGCCGATCCCCGTGCCGGCCCCGGTGACGGCGACGACCCTGCTGCTCTGCGACGCGGTGCTGTTCATGTCGGTCATCGTGCAACCGTGCCGCCGGCGGCAAGGTCAAGCAGCCATGGTCAGCGGCATCCTCCGACACAGCACCGCCGGGCTACCTCGTCGCAACAGAACCCGGCCTCGCGGCCGTGGTGGCTCGGTAGCTGCTGGGGCTCAGGCCCTTGAGGCGTTTGAACGCGGCGCTGAAGCCGAAGGCGTCGGCGTAGCCGACCGATCTGGCGATCTCGGCGATGCCGAGGTCGGTGTCGGACAGGAGCACCTCGGCCTCGTCCATGCGGCATTCGGTGAGGTAGGCGAGCGGTGGACGGCCCATCAGCAGGGTGAAGCGTTTGGCGAACAGCGCCCGCGAGACGCCGGCGCGAGCGGCCAGGGAGGCCACGGTCCAGGGTGCGGCGAACCGGTCGTGGAAGGACTGCAGGGCGGGCGCGAGGACCGGGTCGGCGAGGCCCCGGTACCAACTGGGCGCGTCGGCGCCCGCCTTGCCGAACCAGCTGCGCAACGTGCACACCAGGGCCCAGTCGAGGAGCCGGTCCATCAACGCCTGTGAACCGGCCGAGTGTTGGGCGGCGTCGGCGGCGGCCGTCTCCAGCCAGGCACAGACCTCGGCGTCCTCCTCGACCACCAGGACGGGCGGCAGGGCCCGCAGGAGCCGCTCATGGCGGTGGCCCGAGGCACGGTAGGCGCCCACGATCAGCGCGGTCGCCTCCGCCGAGTCGACGCCCCAGTGGATACCGCCGAGGTCCTGGGCGGTGCGCTCGGCGCTCTCGGTGAAACAGGCGATCTCGTACGCGGCATGGGACCCGTGCACGGTGGCGGGGTGGTCCACGAGGTGGAACGGTTCGGGCCCGCGCACGATGGCGGTGTCCCCCGCGCCGATCGCCCGTTCCGTTCCGTCGGGGAGCAGCAGCGTGCCCCCGCCGCGCAGCACGCTGATCATGACGAGTGGCGCGGCGTCGGCGAAGCGGATGGTCCAGGGCGCCGCCAGTACGGCGTGACAGACGACCGAACCCTCGGCCCGGATGCCGCTCAGCAATGAACTCAGAGGATCCACGGCACACACCGTAGACGATCTCCTATGTTTCCGAGCGGATCTCCCATGGATCATCTACACCGTCGGGGCTGTACTGGACTCGTTCATCGGACCGACCAGACCATCGGGAGACACCGTGACGCAGCACGACAGCCGTCCCACAGCCCTCGTCGTCGTCGCGCACCACCGCACCGATTCCCTCACCGCGCACACGGCCAGGCGTGCCGCCGCCCGGCTCGAGGCAGCCGGTTACCGCGTCGACCTGCTCGACCTGCACGCC
>NZ_LIQX01000350.1 GCF_001418475.1 Streptomyces ossamyceticus
CGGCCCCGGTGTCTCTCCCCCGGTGGCCGGGCTCTCCTCGTCGAGGCGGGACTCCAGCCGGGTGAGGGCGGCCCGGATGCCGTCGCCGTAGCCGTCGTCCGCCAGGGCGCCCAGGGTGCCCCGGGCGAGGGCCAGATGGCTGCGGGCGGCCTCGGGGCGGCCGAGCCTGGCGTAGTNNCCGCCGCCGACAGGGCCCTGAGGTCCCACGCCAGTTCGTCGACCGGGTCGTCCTGGGTGTCCGCCATGTAGTGCGCCAGTGTGCAGCGGTGGAACGGGTCGCCGTCCTCGCCGATCTCCTCCCACAGCTTCAGGAAGCGGTCCCGGGCCTCCTCGCGGTCCCCGCCGTGGTGCAGCATGACCGTCTGTCCGATGCGGGTCATCATGGCGTCCGGCGCCGCCTGCTCCTGTCGCTCCACCGTGTCCTCCACACTCGTCGCCCCCGGTCCCGCCTGTCCCCGCCGACGCTGGGGCCTGTCGTGTGGATCACGCCTGGGCCGCGGNNATCTGCCGCGTTGTCGTCGGTCACCAACGCTCCGCGTTGACTCCCTCCTCCGCCTTGCAGCCGCACGCACCAAGCCCCGCTCACCGGCAGCCATCAGTGCCGTAGCCCGAAGCCAGCGTGATCCAAAGGACAGACCCTAGCCCCAGGCACCGACAATCCCGGTCAGGCGGCTCCGTACGGCCGCCGGGCTCCCCGGTGGCCGTACGGAGGGCGGGCGGGTGACCGCCGGAGCGCCGGCGGGGGTCAGCCGAGGTTCGGGATGGTCCAGTCGATCGGCTCGTGGCCCTGCCGGGCGATCGCGTCGTTGATCTGGGTGAACGGGCGGGAGCCGAAGAACTTCTTGGCCGACAGCGGCGAGGGGTGCGCGCCCTTCACCACGATGTGGCGCTCCTCGTCGATCAGCGGGAGCTTCTTCTGCGCGTAGTTGCCCCAGAGCACGAAGACGGCCGGGTCCGGCCGGTCGGCGACGGCGCGGATCACCGCGTCGGTGAACTTCTCCCAGCCCTTGCCCTTGTGGGAGTTGGCCTCACCGGCGCGGACCGTGAGCACCGCGTTCAGCAGGAGCACGCCCTGCTCGGCCCACGGCATCAGATAGCCGTTGTCCGGGATCGGGGTGCCCAGCTCGGCCTGCATCTCCTTGTAGATGTTCCGCAGGGAGGGCGGGGTCTTCACACCGGGCCGCACGGAGAAGCACAGGCCGTGGCCCTGACCCTCGCCGTGGTAGGGGTCCTGACCGAGGACGAGCACCTTCACCCGCTCGTACGGCGTGGCGTCGAGGGCGGCGAAGACCTCCTCGCGCGGGGGGTAGACGGGACCCTTGGCTCGCTCCTCCTCGACGAACTCGGTGAGTTCCTTGAAGTAGGGCTGCTGCAGCTCGTCCCCCAGGACCCCGCGCCAGGACTCGGGCAGCATGGCGATGTCGGTCACGTCAACTTCCTCCGGTGTGCGCTCACTTCACGACCGCGATGCGCGCGGCCATGGACGGCCGCGCAAGGCGCGGCCGCCGTCAGAGCACAGAACCTACAGGCGCCCACTGACAATCGGGGCCGCCCACCGGAGATACCGGCCGGACCGTCGGACGGTCCGGCCCGCGCCGGGTCCTACCAGCTGGTCTTCCGGGAGAGTTCCCACATCGTCATCATCGTCGCCGGGTCGATGAGCTTGTCCAGGCCGGCGATCTCCTCGTCCGCGGCCACGTACAGCTTGCCCTGCCACAGGGGGATCAGCCGGGCGTCGTCCAGGAGGATCTGCTGGGCCTCCTCGAACTCCTCGCCGACGGCGCCGCGGTCGCTCTCCGCGCGGGACTCCGGCAGCAGCTCGTCGGTGATCTCCGGCGACTCGTACGGGGTGCCGAGGGCGTTCTGCTTGCCGACGAAGGGGGCGATGAAGTTGTCGGCGTCGTTGAAGTCGGGGTTCCAGCCACGGCCGAAGACCGGGTACTCACCCTTCTGGTAGCCCTGGAAATAGGACTTCCAGGGGCGGCTCTTCAGCGTGACCTTGAACAGGCCGGACTCGTCGAGCTGGCGCTTCAGCTCCTCGAAGGCGGGCTTGGTCTGGGAGCCGTAGCGGTCGCTGGTGTACCACAGGGTCAGCGGGACGGGCTCGGTGATGCCCGCGCCCTCCAGGATCTTCTTGGCCTTGGCCGGGCTGGGGATGCCGTAGTCGTCGAAGAAGCCCGTGGTGTGGCCGACCAGGCCCCTCGGGATCATGGAGTACAGCGGCTCGACGGTGTCCTTGTAGACGTTGTGCGCGAGGGCCGGCCGGTCGAGTACCTGGGCGACCGCCTTGCGGACGGCGGGGTTCTTGGCCCACTCGTACTTCGGGTTGAACACCAGGTAGCTGATCTCGGTCGTGGCGTTCTCGACGATCTGGAGGCCCGCCTCGTCGCGGTGGGCCTCGATGTCCACCACGTCCTCGGCGGCGAGACCGCGGTAGACGACGCTGATCTCCTTGTCCTTGAGGGCCTTGACCAGCTGGTCCGACTGCTGGAAGTACCGGATCGTGATCGCGGAGTTCTTCCGGTCGGCGATGCCCTTGTAGCTGTCGTTGCCGACCAGCTCGGCGGTCTTGCCCTCGTCGTAGGACTCCAGGTTGTACGGCCCGGAGCCGGTGACCCCGCCGTCCTCACGTAGCTTGTCGGCGGGGTACTCCGCGGGGTCCACGATGGACATGGCGGGCGTGGTGAGCACGAGAGGGAAGGTCGCGTCGGGCTGGCTGAGGTGGAAGACCACCTCGCGGTCGCCCTTGGCCTGCACCCGGGACAGCGTGGTCAGCAGACCCGCGGGGCCGCCGTTGACGTTGATCTTCTTGATCCGGTCGAACGAGTACTTGACGGCCTTGGCGTCCAGCGCGTTCCCGTTGGAGAACTTCAGGCCCTCGCGGAGCGTGCAGGCGTAGGTCGTGCTGGCGCTGTCGGTGAACTCGCAGCTCTCGGCGGCGTCCGGCTCGGGGTCGGACCCACCGGGGGTGTAGTTCAGCAGGGGCTGGAAGACGTTGCGCATCAGCTCCCAGGAGCTGTCCCAGGCGGCCGCGGGGTCCAGCGTGCTCGGCGCGCTGGTGGTGCCCACGATGATCGGGGCCTGCTCCTCCGAGGCGTCCGAGGAGAACACACCACACCCGGCCACCATGGATATGGACGCGACCGCCGCGAGAGGCGGCAAGTATCGGTTCCGGTTGAACACGTGCATGCTCCTCGAAATGCCGTACCAAGAGTGGCCGAACGATACCGCAGGCCCCGCCGGCCGCCACCGTCCGGCTGGCAGAACCCTTGATCAGCTCCTCGTGACGGCTTCGCCGGAGCCCGGTGAAGGCTCGCGGGCGGGCACCGGGGACATTCGGCGAAGGCTCCGCGGGAGCCGTCGGGAACGCCCTCGGTGCCCGCCCGCGGGACGGGGCCCGGTCGCCGGTCAGCCGACCCCGGCGTTGAGGAAGATCCCGCCGTCGACCACGAGCGTCTGGCCGGTGATCCAGTCGGACTGCTCGGAGGTGAGGAACGCGGCGGCGCCACCGATGTCCGAGGGCACGCCGAGCCGGCCGAGCGGGTAGGCGGAGGCGGCCTCCGCCTCGCGGCCCTCGTACAGGGCCTGGGCGAACTTGGTCTTCACCACGGCGGGCGCGATCGCGTTGGCCCGTACCTTCGGCGAGAACTCGTGCGCCAGCTGGAGGGTCAGGTTGATCATGGCGGCCTTGCTGATGCCGTAGGCGCCGATGAACGGCGAGGCGGAGACACCGGCGACGGAGGCGATGTTGACGATCGCGCCGCCGTTGTCCTTCTGCCAGGCGTGCCAGGTCCGCTGGGCGAAGCCGAGCGCCGAGACGACATTGGTCTCGAACACCTTGCGCGCCACGTTCAGGTCGAGGTCGGCGATCGGCCCGAACACCGGGTTCGTACCGGCGTTGTTGACCAGGAAGTCGACGCGTCCGAACGCCTCCATCGTGCGCTCGACGGCCTGGGCCTGATGGGCCTCGTCGTGGGCCTTGCCCGCGACGCCGATGACACGGTCGGCGCCGAGCTGGTCGACGGCCTCCTTGAGGGCGTCCTCGTTGCGGCCCGTGATGCAGACCCGGTCGCCACGCGCGACGAGGGCCTCGGCGATGCCGTAGCCGATGCCGCGGCTGGCGCCGGTGATGAGGGCGACCTTGCCCGAAAGCTCGGGGAGTTCCACCGAAGTCATGTTCCCGGTCCTTTAGTTGAGCGGTCCGCCGGCGACGTACAGCACCTGGCCGGAGACGAATCCGGCGTCCTCGCCCGTGAAGTAGGCGATGGCGCCCGCGATGTCCTCCGGCCGGCCGACGCGCTGGACCGGGATCTGGGTGGCGGCCGCGGCCTGGAAGTCCTCGAAGCCCATGCCGACGCGGGCGGCGGTGGCGGCGGTCATGTCGGTGACGATGAAGCCGGGCGCGACGGCGTTGGCGGTGACGCCGAACTTGCCGAGCTCGATGGCCAGGGTCTTGGTGAAGCCCTGGAGACCGGCCTTGGCGGCGGAGTAGTTGACCTGGCCGCGGTTGCCGAGCGCGGAGGACGAGGACAGGTTGACGATCCGTCCGAACTTCGCCTCGACCATGTACTTCTGGACGGCCTTCGCCATCAGGAAGGCGCCGCGCAGGTGCACGTTCATGACCGTGTCCCAGTCGGCGGCGCTCATCTTGAACAGCAGGTTGTCGCGGAGCACGCCCGCGTTGTTCACCAGGATCGTCGGGGCGCCGAGCTCCTCGGCGACGCGGGTGACGGCAGCCTCGACCTGGGCCTCGTCGGAGACGTCACAGCCGACCGCGAGCGCCCTGCCGCCGGCTGCGGTGATCTTCTCGACGGTGTCCTTGCACGCGGCCTCGTCGAGGTCGATCACCGCGACGGCCCGCCCCTCGGCGGCCAGTCGTACGGCGGTCGCGGCGCCGATGCCGCGCGCGCCACCCGTGACCACGGCGACACGCTGCTCAGTGGTGGACATTGCTGGTTCTCCTCGCCCTTGGGATGCGGCTCCTGCGGCCCGCCCACCCGGTGAGCGACCGCTTAGTACCTTCGGCACACGTGACGCTAGAAGTCCTGGCACCCGGTGTCAACGCCCCACCAGGTGTGATCCCTTACGCCCGGCCGATCGGCGGTGTGTCACCGTCCGGTCACCGGGGTGTCGTCCGCCCCGGCCGCCAGGGTCTCACCTGACCAGCAGGTCGAGCAGCCGCGCGGCCTCGGCCACCGGGTCCGAGGTGAGCCCCGTGTGTACGGGGCCTGCCTGGACCACCGTGGAACGCGGCGCGACCAGCCACCGGAACCGCCGTCCGGCGTCGTCCCCGGCGGCCTGGCCCGCCGCCTCCCCGCCGGCGCAGACACCCTCCACGGCCCGCAGCGCGGCCCGTACGCCCGCCACGTCCGCCTCGGGGTCCAGGGCGAGCAGCTTGGTCTCGTCGAGATGGGTACGCGCGGCGACGACGGCCCGGGAGCGGCTGTAGACGAGGACACCGGCGTTGAAGCATTCACCGCGCTCGATCCGCGGCACGACACGCAGCAACGCGTACTCATAGACGTCCTGCCCGGTCGCCCCGGTGGCGAGGAAGCGGTCGCTCACTTGATCCCCTCGATGCGTTCGTGGATGCCGGCGGCCCGGGCGAGCAGCGGTTCCGCGTAGGCCCGCCGCAGGGCGTCCGGGGTGTCGAATCCGGGCTCGTCCGCCAGCCACACATCGGGGATCTCGGCGGTCACCTCGGCGAGGAGTTCCTCGGTGATCAGGGGAGCGAGCGCGGCGGCGGCCGTCGCGACATCGGGGCCGAAGCGGGCGAGGGCGTGGTCGGAGGCGTCGTACGGCTTGGCGGCGGACGTGCGGGCGCCGGGCCAGTGGTGGTGCCAGATCATGGTGGCGCCGTGGTCGATGAGCCACGGCTCGCCGTGCCACATCAGCAGGTTGGGGTTGCGCCAGGACCGGTCGACGTTGTTGATCAGCGCGTCGAACCAGACGATCCGTCCGGCTTCCTCGGGGCTCACCTCGAACGCGAGCGGGTCGAAGCCGATCGCCCGGGTCAGGAAGTCCATGCCGAGGTTGGTGCCGCCGCTGGACTTCAGCAGGTCCTGCACCTGCTCGTCCGGCTCGCCGAGCCCGAGGACGGGGTCGAGATCGACGGTCACGAGGCGGGGGACGCGCAGGCCGAGCCGCCGCGCCAGTTCGCCGCAGACGACCTCCGCGACAAGCGTCTTGCGGCCCTGACCGGCGCCGGTGAACTTCAGGACGTACGTCCCGCGGTCGTCGGCCTCGATGAGACCGGGCAGCGAGCCGCCCTCACGGAGGGCTGCGATATAGCGGGTTGCAGCGACCTTCCTCAGCATTTCCTCAGGCCACCCACTTCACTGACGCCGCGATCCACGGTCAAGCATGAAGTGAGCATAGTAACCGGGGGTGATCACCCAAGACCGCCGCCCGCCGCACACGTACGGCGGTCCGCCCGGCCCAGCTGATGGTCGTCGGTGCCCGGGGGCGGGGCGGCGTCGCCTCGGGCCGCTCACGTCGTCGTGCGAACGATCACTACGGGGCAGTGCGCGCGCGTCATCACGTCCTGACTGACCGAGCCCAGGAGGAGCCCCGCAAGGCCGCCGCGCCCGCGGGCCCCGACGACCAGCAGCTGAGCCGCCCGGCTCGCCTCGATCAGGACCTCACTCGCCTTCCCGCCCACCGGCTCGCGTCGGACGGTGACACCCGGACAAGCGTCCTCGGGACCGGCGAGCGCCTGGCCCAGCAACCGCTCCGCGGCCTCGGGGGCCCTTCCGGACGAGGCCCTGTCCGGCCGCCACGCGTGGACGGCCACGAGCTCGGCCCGGCGCCGCGCGGACTCGGCGAAGGCGAAGGCGACGGCCTGTTCGCTGTCCGGGGAGCCGTCGACTCCCAGCACGACGGGCCCGGTGGGATCCGGGTCTTCCCCTCGGACCACCATCACCGGGCAATAGCTACGGGCGGCCAGGGGCACCGGGGTGGATCCCAGCACGGATCCCAGCAGCCGGCGTGTGATGCCGCCCGTACCTCTGGAGCCGACCACGATCAGGTCCGCGGCCTGTGACTCGGCTTCCAGGACGTGCACCACATCGCCCGTCACCACGGCCGAGGTCACCACCGTCTCGGGCACCGCGTGCAGGGCATGAGCCATCGCTTGGCGGACCAGTGGCCCGACAGCCGGGTCCGGCACCACCAGCCGGGGCTTGACCGGAATCTCGGCATGCACCACACGCAACGCCGCACCGCGCCGCACCGCGGCCGCGGCGGCTGCCGCCACGGCGGTCAGAGCCGCTGACGAGCCGTCCACCCCGACAACGACCGGATTACCCATAGGCGGCTGCTCCCCTTCAAACTGCGGATTCCCAGCGTCACCCCATCGACAAGCCGCTGCAATTCACGCGCGGCGCCCCCACGGGGGCACGGCAACCGCGCAAGGGCGTACAACCGGGCGGGGCTCCCGCGGAGGCTGACAGCCGAGCGAGGCCCGGTGAGGCCCTGACGGCCAGGCGCGGGTGAGAGGACCGCGCCACCACAGGGAACCTGCCCGACTTACGCCCCGCGGTCGTCTCACCCAGCCGGAGCACCGGCCCGCTGCCGTCCCACCGCCCGCCCCCGGCATCGGCGGCACCGTGCGGCAGAACCGCCGGGTCGGGTGACTCCGCAGGCCCGCCGCCGCGCCGCTCAGCCAGGCCCGCCACCGCACCGCTCAGCCAGGCCCGCCACCGCACCGCTCAGCCATGGCCGTCGATGCGCCGCAGGAACGCGCGGGTGCGCTGGTGGTCGGGGTCCGTCATGAGCTTCTCGGGGGTGCCCTCCTCCAGGATCACCCCCTGGTCGAACATGACGAGCCTGTCCGCGGCCGACCGCGCGAAGCCCATCTCGTGGGTGACGACGATCATGGTCAGGCCGTCCTCGACCAGCTCCTTCATCACGGTGACGACCTCGCCGACCATCTCCGGGTCGAGGGCGCTGGTGGGTTCGTCGAACAGCATCAGCTCCGGCTTCATGGCGAGGGCGCGCGCGATGGCGACGCGCTGCTGCTGGCCTCCGGAGAGGACGGACGGGCGCGAGGACGCCTTGTGCGCGAGGCCGACCCTGGCGAGCAGGGCCTGCGCCTGTTCCCTCGCCTCGGCCTTCGGCACGCCGAGGACCTTCACCGGGGCGACGGCCACGTTGTCCAGGGCGGAGAGGTGGGGGAAGAGGTTGAAGCGCTGGAAGACGAAGCCGATGTTGCGTCTGCGGGCGGCGATCGCCCTCGGCCGCTCCTCGACCAGCCGGTCCGGGCCGTCCTTGTAGCCGACCCGGCGGCCGTGGACGAGGATCTCCCCCTCGTCGATGCTCTCCAGGTGGTTGAGGCACCGCAGGAACGTCGTCTTGCCCGAGCCGGACGGCCCGACGACGACCACCACCTCGCGGGCCCGGACGTCCATCGAGACACCGTTGAGCACCCGTACGCCACCGAAGGCCTTGACCATCCCGCGCGCCGACAGCACCGCCGTCGGATCCGCGGGGCCGGTCGGGCCCGTGTGCCCGGTGATGGGGCGGTCGTGCGGACCGTGCGGGTCGTTCACCGTCGTTGTCCTCCCGATCGGTTCCACGTCAGGACGCCTCCCTGCCTGCGAGCGTGGGTTCCTTGCCGACGACCGCGGTGCCGCGGGGCGCGGGACCGCCGCCCCTGCCGCCGACGAGCCGCTCCCTGAGGGAGGGGCCGGGTGGCGGTGTGGTCCCGGGGTCCGCCAGTTTGCGTTCGATGAACCGCTGGACGAACGACCACACCGTCGTCAGGGCGAGGTAGTAGCAGGCGGCGACGAGGAAGATCTCGAACGTCTTGAAGGTCGCCGAGTTGATCGACTGGGCCGTCAGGAACATCTCCTGGAGTCCGATGACCGACAGCAGCGACGTCGACTTCATCATCAGGTTGAACTCGTTGCCCAGCGGCGGAACGATGATCCGCAGGGCCTGTGGCAGCAGCACCACGCGCATCGTGAGCGACGGAGTCATGCCGAGCGCCTGCGCCGCCTCCGTCTGCCCGCGGTCGATGGCGTCGAGCGCGGCGCGGATGATCTCGGCCATGTAGGCCGCCTCGTTCACGGCGAGCGTCAGGACGGCCGCCTGTACGACGCCGAGGAGGACGAGACCCCCCACCGGGACGTCGGTGAAGCGGTAGACGCCCGCCGCCGCGAGGCCGTTGTAGACGAGGACCAGCTGGACGAGCAGGGGCGTGCCGCGGATGAGCCAGACATAGGCGCCGCCGCCCCAGCGCAGTACGGCGAAGCGGCTGCGCTGGGCCAGCGCGATGACGAGGCCGAGGACCACCCCGAGCGCCTGGGCGACGACCGAGATGTACACGGTCCGCCACAGGCCCTCCAGGAAGGTGCCCGAAGGGGATATGAGGTAGTGCCAGAAGAACGACCAGTCGAAGCCGGCCACCTGCGCCGAGTCGGCGAGCAAGGACGTGTCAGCCACGTCATCCTCTCCCTGCGTATGTGCGGATGCGGACGGGCCGGCCTCCTGCCGGCCCCGGTGGACGGCGGCCGGGCGGCCCCACCCGTCGAACGGGCCGGGCGTTATCCGGCGATGTCGTCGCCGGTCAGGTTCCACTTCTTGAGGATGGCGGCGTACTCGCCGTTCTTCCGGATCTCCGCGAACGCCTTCGTGAGCGCGTCGTGCAGGGCGGTGTCGTCCTTGCGGGTCGCGGCACCCACCTTGATGCGGTTGAAGGGCTCCCCGACGAGCTGGAAGGTGTCCGGCTGCTGCTTCATCACGTACGCGGCGGTCTCGAGGGTCGTCCCGTAGGAGTCGACCAGACCGAGGCGCAGTTGCTGGAGGGCGTCGGTGTCCTTGTTGAACAGCCGGATGTCGACCTTCTGTTCGCCGTCCGCGACGCACTTCTTCGACTGGGCGGAGAGGTAGTCGGCGACGGTCGTGCCGGTCTGCGCCGCGGCCTTCTTGCCGCACAGGTCGCCCGCGCTCTTGATGCCCTTGTCGTCCTTCGCGGACACGACGAACGTGTTGGAGGCGTACATGTACGGGACGAAGTCCACGACCTTCTCCCGCTCGGGCTTGATGTAGAGCTGGGTGATGATCGCGTCGCACTGCTTGGCCTGCAGCGCGGGGATGATGCCGTTGAAAGCGGTGTTGGCCCAGTTCGCCTTGACGCCGAGTTGTGCGGCGAGCGCGTCGCCGAGTTCGATCTCGGCGCCCACCGGCTTCTGCGCGGCGTCGTAGTAGGTCAGGGGCGGTGCGCTGATGTCCGAGCAGTAGGTGATCTGCCCGTCCTTCACGAGCGTGCCGGCCGGCAGGTCGACCACGGGCGAGGCCGCGGGCGAGGCCGCGTTCTCCGTGGAGCCACCGCATCCGGCGAGCACGGCCGCGGCCGCGAACGCGGCACAGGCGGCGGGGAGTGTCGTACGACAGGCACGACGCGATGATCTTGCCATTGCCGGCCCCCTTCAGGAGTCTTCCGTGGTTGCCCCGACAGATAGTCAGTGCCATAGTCGATGTCGTTGACTATGAGGGGAAGCTAGGGCGGGCGCTCCGAGGCTGTCAAGGAAACTCCCGTAAAAGGGCGGTTAACAGCGACTGCTCGAGGAGTGGAGCCCAGCCGCCGCATCCGGGTTCACGGCTCTGCCGCACGGGTGGACGGGCGCACCTCAGCGGATCCGCATCGGTGTTGGGGAAGGGAACCATGTCCGAATTCACTGCTCGCCGACTCTCCGCCACGGGCGACGAGTGGGCCGTGGCGACACCGCACTCCACGGCGAGCGACGTCGCGGCCGACGTCCTGCGCGGCGGCGGCAACGCGGTGGACGCCGCTCTCGCGGCCGCCGCCATGCTGACCGTCGTCTACCCCAACCAGTGTTCCGTCGGCGGCGATCTGCTCGCCGTGGTGGGCACCGCCGACGGCGAGGTCCGCTTCGTCAACGCCTCCGGCCGGGCACCGCGGGCCGTCGACGCCGGGGAGATCGCGGCACGGTACGAGAGCATGCCCGTCCTCGGCGCGCTCCCGGTGACGGTCCCCGGCGCGGTGGCCGGCTGGGCCGCGCTCGCCGACGCCTGGGGAAGCCGTCCGCTCTCGGCGGCCCTCGTGCCCGCCGAGGCGGCCGCCCGCGAGGGCGTCCCCGTCGCCCCCGGTCTCGCCCTTGACCTGAGCAGGGAGGAGCAGATCCTGGCCCGCGACCCCGGCATGCGCGCTGTGTTCTTCGCCGACGGCGACGTCCTCGCGGCCGGTCGGACCCTGCGGCAGCCGGCCCTCGCCCGGACGCTCGCGTCGATCGCCGCACAGGGTCCGTCCGCGCTGTACGGCGGAGACGTGGGCCAGAGCCTGGTGGGACTGCTCGCCGAGCAGGGATCGGCCATGACGGTCGAGGATCTCGCCGAGCACACGGTACGGCTGTCGGGAACGCACAGCGCGGTGTACGACGGCGTCGACCATCTCTCCAGCGGCGACAACTCGCAGGGCCTGTACTTCCTCCAGGGGCTGCGCGCGCTCGAAGTGGTGCGCTCGGTCCGCGGAACGCTCGATCCGCTGGGTCGCGACGCGGGCGTTGTGGCCTCCGTGCTCGCCCAGGCCGCCGCCGACCGCGACCGGTTCGCTTGCGACCCGGAGTGGGGAGAGGCCGCCCCCGCCGAGGAGTTGCTGTCGGAGCCGTACGTACGGCGCATCGCCGAGCGGGCGATGGCGGGCACCCCGGTCGAACTGCTCGGGCAGCGCAAGGCGTCCGGTGACACGGTCGCCGTCGTCACGACGGACCGGGACGGTACCTGGGTGTCCCTGATCCAGAGCGTGTTCCACTGCTTCGGCTCCGGGGTGCTTGATCCCGGTACCGGTGTCGTCCTGCACAACCGGGGCGCGTCGTTCTCGCTCGACCCGGCGTCGCCGAACCGTCTCGCCGGCGGCAAGCGTCCTCTGCACACGCTGATGCCCGTCCTGGTCCGTGAGGGTGGCGAGCTCGTCGGAGCGCACGGGGTGATGGGAGGGCGCGCGCAGCCACAGGTGCACACCCATCTGGCCCTGCACCTCGCCGCCGGCGCGTCCGCGGAGCGTGCCGTGTCGGCGCCGCGCTGGGTCCTCGGGGCCATGGAGGCCGGGGTGACGGAGGGTGCCGGTACCGTCAAGGCCGAGCGGGACGTGCCCACGGCGGGCGTCCGCGCGATCGAGGGCGGGGGTTTCGACGTCGAGCTGATCGACGCGCACGACGACGGTGTCGGGCACGGCCAGTTGGTCCGCCGTGCGGGCGGTGCCGACGGTCCGCGCCTGGTCGCGGCCACCGATCCTCGTGCGGACGGCTCCGCCGTGGCGGGCTGAGCCGCGCCGCCGGTGGACCACTATGGGAGACAGCCGAGATGAGGAAGGACCTATGACCTCGAGTAACGCCGGCAGTACGGCCAAGGGCGCCCGCCGAAGCCGGTTGCCCCGCGGCACGCTGAGCCAGGAGATGATCGTCCAGGCCGCGTTCCGGGTCGCCGACTCGTCCGGGATGGACAAGCTGACGTTCTCGGCGCTCGGCCGCGAGCTGGCCGCCCATCCGACCGCGATCTACCGGCACTTCCGCAACAAGGACGAGCTGCTGCTCGCGCTCATCGACGCCCTGCACGAGGAGGCGCTGGCGCACACCCCGCCGCCGACGGACGACTGGGCCCATGACCTGATGCAGATCGCGGTCCACACCCACCAGGCGTTCCTGCGGCACCCTCGGGTGGGTGCCCTCGCGGCGGCGCGGACCGCCCGCCGGGAGAACGAGTTCCGGACCGTGGAACGCAAACTGGACTGCATGCGACGCGCCGGCCTCGACGACGACGACGCGGCCCGCTACTACCGGGTCTTCGCCGATCTGGTGCTCTCGTACAGCGCGATGGACGCGAGTCTCGCGTCGCTGTCCCCGGAGCTCCGGGAGGCGGACCTCCGGGCGTGGAAGACGGACTATCTGACCCTGCCGCCCGACAAGTTCCCCAACATCGCCCGGCTGGCCCCGCAGTTCAAGTCGTTGGACGACCCGCAGAACTTCGTCACCGCGGTCCAGGCGGTCATCGACACGATCCGGGTGAGGGCGAAGGCTCGGTCGTAGCCACAGCCGGACTCCTCACGGCCGATCACGGCCGATCACGGCCGATGTGATCCACGCCTCGTCCCTCGGGCGGGTTTTCCGGGTTTCCGCTGTAACGATCAGCCCGCTCGGACCACTACCCGACGACAGAACACACCGTGAGGGACGGGAGGTGCGGCAGTGGCCGACTCCGACGCTGATCGATTCACCGCCATCTACGACGGCTGCCGACAACGCGTATGGGCCTATGTGGTCAGCCGCGCGGGACGGCACGTCGCCGACGACGTGGTGAACGAGACGTTCACCGTGGCCTGGCGCAGGCTGGACGACATCCCCGAGCCCCCGCTGCCGTGGCTGCTCGTGGTCGCCCGCAACATCCTGCGGGACACCGTCCGGGCAGAGGCCCGGCGCGTGTCGTTCGCCGCCGAGTGGATGTCCTGGGTGGAACCGGCCGAGGCGGACATCGCGGAGGAGGTGTCCGAGCGCAGCGCCCTGCTCAAGGCGCTGGCGACACTGCCGGAGGACGACCGGGAACTGCTGATCCTCTCGGCGTGGCAGGGTCTGACCCCGGCGCAGGCCGCGACGGTGGTCGGCTGCTCGGCGCTCACCCTCCGGGTCCGTCTGCACCGGGCGCGCAGACGCCTCGACCAGGCCGCGTCGGCCTCCCCACCCGTGGCGGGGGCCGCGGCCGTGCGGCACGAGTCCACCCGAGCCCGGATCGCCGTAGGAGAGGAAGCCCGGTGAAGAACGACGTGCTGCACCGCCTGACCACCGCCCGGCCCGCCCACCTGGACCCCGGGCTTCCCACGCCGCCGTCGGTGCGGGACGAGGAGCTCGCGACCGTGATGAGCGGTCCCCGCGCGCCGCTCGGCGCTCGCGTCACCGCCCGTTCGCGCCTGTGGCGGCCTCCGCTGCTCTCGGGTCTCGCCCTGGCCACCGCCGCGGCGGTGGTGGCCCTGGTGGTCGCGGACACCGCGCCGGAGAAGCCGGCACCCCCGTCCTCCGCGGCGTCGGAGTCCGGCGCCCGGATCCTTCTCGCCGCCGCCTCCCACGTCGAACGCCAGCCGGCCGCCTCGGGCAGGTACTGGTACGTGGAGGAACACATGGGTTCCTTCCACAAGGTCCCCGGTCAGGACTACACGATCGACATCCGCTCCGAGCAGCGGTACTGGACGTCCACGGACGAGAACGCGTACTGGTCGCAGTACCTGGACTCCGGCGCCCGCCCGGCCACGAAGGCCGACGAGGTGGCGTGGAGGGCGGACGGCTCCCCCACCTCGTGGAAGCTGTCCGACGCGCCCGACGGGACCGTCACCTACGCCGGCAGGGGCGAGATCGAGCACGACGCCCCCGGCGGAAAGGCCGACTCCGGGCCGTACGGGGAAGTCCCCCTCCGTCTGCTGCCCACGCTCCCCACGGACGCGACGGCCCTCCGCGAGCGCCTGTTCGCCCTGGTGGACAAGGACTACAACGGTCCGACGAGGGTGCTCGACCGGATCGTCGTCAACTCCGCCATCGAGCTGGCCACCTCGCTCCCGTCCAGTCCGGCCCTCCGCGCCGCCGCCTACCGCCTCCTCGCCGCCGAGCCCGGTGTGCGCTCCCTGGGAGACGTCGAGGACCACACGGGCCGCTCCGGTCATGCCGTGGCGCTCCCGAGCCCCTACGCGTCCGCCCCGGAACTCCGCCTGATCTTCGACAAGTCCACGGGCATGCCCCTGGGTACCGAGACGGTGGCCACCCGGAGCGGTGACGGCGCGCGCGAGGGCGAGACCCTGAGCTACACGACGATCACATCGATGCAGTGGACCGACGAGGCGCCCCCCTTCGACACCGACACCCCCGACCCGGGCCCGGAGACCCCGTACGACCGCTGAGACCGCCCTCGCGGTGCGCCCGAGCTGAGCACGGGGGCGACCCGAGCAGCGCACGGGGCGGGACGAGCAGCGCACGGGGCGGGACGACCTCCGGATCGACAGGTTCGAGACAGCTTCACTTGACGCGATCGTGATGCCGGGCAGACCAAGATGTGCCCCTGTCTGAACGTTCAACCACACCATCGCCGTATCCATGGGCGAAAGTGCAAAGCGATCTCGGAGGGATTCGTCCGCATGAGCAGCGAAACGATCAAACCCGCTTCTGAACCGGCCCGTCGCACGATGATGGCGGCGGCCGGTGCGGCGGGGCTCGCCGTCGCGCTGACCGCGTGCGGGTCGGGCGACGACTCGTCCGGCTCGTCGGGCACCGGCGGCGACGCGAGCGGTTCCGCGAGCGGCGGCAGCACGAGCGGTGGTGGCACGGGCGGCGACGACGCGGGGTCGGGCGGCACCGAGCTGGCCAAGACCAGCGACATCCCGGAGGGCGGCGGCAAGATCTTCGAGGACAAGAACGTGGTGATCACGCAGCCGAAGGCGGGCGAGTTCAAGGCGTTCTCCTCCACCTGCACCCACCGTGGCTGTGCCGTGAAGACGGTCGCCGACGGGGTGATCAACTGTCCTTGCCACCAGAGCAACTTCTCGATCACGGACGGCAGCGTGAAGAGCGGCCCGGCGACCGAGGCCCTGCCCGCCAAGGAGATCAAGGTCAGCGGGACGTCGATCACGCTGGCCTGACGCCCCTCGGACGCTCAGGTCCGCCGCCCGGCCCGCTCGATACGGGCCAGGACCTCGGCCGTGGTCGCGACCGTGGCGACCAACGCGAGGGTGTGGCGGATCATCGCGGGGGTGTAGTCGGCAGGCACCCCCGCGATGGCGTCCCCGGGCACGACGACCCGGTAGCCGAGGTTCACCGCGTCGAAGACTGCGTTGGGGACGGCCACGTTGGCCGAGACACCGGCGACGATCAGGGTGCGGCAGCCGAGGTTGCGCAGCAACGCGTCGACATCGGTGCCGGCCAGCGGGGACAGCCCGTGCAGCCGCCGGACGACCAGGTCCTCCCGGGCGACCTCGATGGGCGGTGCGACACGTACGGCCGCGGTCCCCGTCAGTTGCCTTACGGGGAGCCGCGCGGCAGCGTCGAAGAGACGGGCGTTGCGGTTGGCGCCCCGCCCGTCGGGCCGCCGCTCGGCGACCGCGTGCAGCACCTGGACCCCGCTGGTGTGAGCGGCGGCGACCAGCCGTGCCACGTTCCCGAGCGCCCCCGAGGAGCGGGCCGCCTCGGCTAGTTCGGGGAGGGCGCTGTCCGGCCCCACGACGCCCTGCTGGCACTCCACGGTGAGCAGCGCGGTGGTGGCGGGATCGAGGAGCTCGCCCAACTCCCGCTGCCTCTTCGACTCGTTCGCGTTCGACTCGTTCGCGTTCGACTCGTTCGCGTACGACGGCATGGTGTCCCCCAGGTTTTCGAGCGAGGTCGAGAGCGGGGCGTCGGCGACCGGCGGCAACGGGTGCCGGTGACCGGGCGGGCGAGCGTAACGCCTCTTGCGTAGGGACGGAAGACGACCCATGCTCAGCTGACGCCACGTCAGAGGAGAGGAGTTCCATGGCCGCCACTCAGCGCCGGGGCCGGAAGATCATGATGGAGCCCGGCGAGCTGGACGCGTTCCTGGGCGCACAGCGGACCTGCCGGGTCGCGACGGTCTCGGCCGACGGCGCGCCGCACGTCAGTCCGCTCTGGTTCGTCTGGGACGGCACCTCGCTCTGGCTGTACTCGATCACCCGCAGCAGACGCTGGTCGGAGCTGCGCCGCGATCCGCGCGTCGCCGTCGTGGTCGACGCGGGCGAGGACTACGGCGAGCTGCGGGGTGTGGAGCTGTCCGGCACCGTCGAGGTGGTCGGCGAGGTTCCGCGGACGGGCGAGCCGCTCGCCGAACTGACCGAGGTGGAGCGTCTGTTCGCCCGCAAGAACTTCGGCATCGACGACATGCCGCACGACGGCCGACACGCCTGGCTGCGCCTGACCCCGGACGCGATCACGTCCTGGGATTTCCGCAAGCTCGGTTCACCGTGACCGGGGCGCACTCGACGAGACACCGGGACCGGGGGATGCGACCGAGCGCGACTGCGCCGTAGCGCTCCACTGAACCGCCGAGGCGGCCGACTGGGGCCCGCCGCCTCCCACAGCTGCCGGCCGGCCCTGCTCAGCCGAACCGGATCTCGCACGTGACCCAGTACTCGTCGAGGAGGTCCAGCAACCCGAAGGCCGGCCGCAACCGGTCGGCCTCGTCCAGCCCCTCCCCGGCGAACACGTCGGCCGCCCAGGAGTGCGCCACCTCAGCGGCGGTGAGCGGCCGACCGGGTTCCCCGGCGCTCACCCACCCCTGCCCCACCTGGGTGACCCCCTGATCGGCGAGCCATCGCCGCACCGTCTCCCTCGCTCGCACATCCACGCGGGAAGTATGACAAGCGGCAGATCACCCTCGGCACCGCCCGCGGGCGCCGGGCCGCCACGGGCCCAGCCCTACGCCGACTGCCCGGCTGCCACGGGCCCAGCCCTACGCCCGACCGCCTGGCTCCCGTGGGCTCAGCCCTACGCCCGGCACCCCGCCGTACGCCCCTCACCCCGCCGTACGCCCCGCACCCAGCCCTACGCCCCACACCCGGCTGCCGGCTGCCGGCTGCCCTTGGCGAAGCCCTCTACTCCCCGCACGCGCCCCCGGCCGCCCTGAGCGCCTCGACTGCCGCCCTGATGGACGGTCTGCGGTCCGCGTCCGCGCGCCAGACCGCGTAGACGGTGCGGTGGACCCGGTGCCGTACGGGCACGGTCCGCACCCCGGCCGGCATCGGGTCCCGTCCCAGTCGGGGCGCGATGCACACCCCCAACCCGGCCTCCACCAGGGCGAGTTGGGTGTGGTGCTCACCGGCCCGATGGGCGATGTGGGGCTCGATACCGTTCGCGCGCAGGGTGTAGAGCAGCCATTCGTGGCAGAACTCGCCCTCGGGCCACGCCACCCACGCCTCGCCCGCCAGTTCCTCCAGGTCGATCTCGTCCCGCCCGGCGAGCGGATGCTCCTCGGGCAGGGCGACCTCCACGGGATCGTCGAGGATCGAGGCGCGGGCGAGTCCTTCGGGCACGGGCAGCGGCTTGTTGTACCAGTCGAGGACGACGGCCAGATCGACGTCGCCCCGCACCACCGCGTTGATCGCGAGCTCCGGCTCCAGCTCCCGCGACCGCACCCGCAGCGCCGGATGGTGGGACTTGAGCGTGCGGAAGACGGCGGGGAACAGCCCCCGCACGGCCGTCGGGAACGCGGCGAGCCGCAGCTCGCCGACGACCTGCCCCCGCTGGGCCTCCAGGTCGGACTGGGCCAGCTCGACCTGGGAGAGGATCCGGGCGGCATGGTCGGCGAGGAGCCGTCCGGCGTCGGTGAGCCGCACTCCGCGTCCGTTCTTGGCGAGCAGTTGCTGACCCACCTCCCGCTCCAGCTTCGCCATCTGCTGGGAGACGGCCGACGTGGTCACATGCAGGCCCTCCGCCGCGCCGCTGACCGAGCCGTGCCGGGCGAGGGCGTCGAGGGTACGCAGGCGCTCCAGGTTCAACATGTAAGCGATGCTACGAGAATCGACTCACGAAATCTCGCTTGTGCTACGAGATCTTTGCGGAGCATCGTGGCAGGCATGACCACGGCGACGCCCACCCGAGCCCTCTCCCCCGCCTCCGCACAACGCCGCGCCACCGTCGACTGGCGCCTGCGTTTCGGCTTTCTCTCCCTGATCTGGGGCTTCAGCTTCCTGCTGATCAAGGTGGGCACGGAGGCCTACGCGCCGTTCCAGGTGACCTTCGGGCGGCTGGCCTTCGGCACGCTGGTCCTGGCGGCGGCGATGGCGGTGAAGCGTGAGCGGCTGCCGCGCGGCGCCCGCACATGGGGGCATCTGACGGTGGCGGCTCTCCTTCTGAACGCCCTGCCGTTCTCGCTCTTCGCCTACGCCGAGCTGACGATCCCCTCCACGCTCGCCGGTATCTGCAACGCGACCTCCCCCTTGTGGGGCATGGCGCTGTCGCTGGTGGCTCTCTCCGAGGACCGGCCGACGCGGGTGCGGGTCGCCGGTCTCGGTCTCGGCTTCCTCGGTGTGCTCACCGTCCTCGGCGCCTGGCAGGGCTTCGACGGCCTCGACCCCAGGGGCACCGCGATGGCTCTGCTGGCTTCCCTCAGCTACCCGATCGGGTGGATCTACGTCCGCCGCACGCTGGCCGGCACCGATCACTCCCCGCTCTCCCTCACCGGCGCCCAACTCTTCCTGGCCACCGCCCAACTCGCCGTCGTCACGCCGCTGTTCACCACTCCGCCGAGCCACTACCCGGTCCTGCCCCTGCTGGCCGTGATCGCCCTGGGCGCCCTCGGCACGGGAGTCGCCATGCTCGTCCAGTACGGCCTCGTCTCCGAGGTCGGCCCGACCACCGCCCAGATGGTCACCTACTTCATCCCGGTCATCGCCACGGCCGCGGGTGTGGCGCTCCTCGGCGAATCCCTGACCTGGTCGACCCCGGTGGGCGCGGCGATCGTCCTGGCAGGCGCGGCCCTGACCCAGGCGAGGCCACGCACCTGAGACGACCACGAGCCGACGGCACCGTGAGCCCCGCGGCCCGCACACGCCGGGGGCTGACCCGCGCCACCTCATCCGCCGAGCGCCCCCTCCTCACACGT
>NZ_LIQX01000351.1 GCF_001418475.1 Streptomyces ossamyceticus
CGACGCGGAGCGCGGACAGTGGTGACGCGCACAGTGGTGACTTCGAGCTGGAGCGGCCGATCTCCGCGGGCCCGGGGAGGGGCGCCGAAGCGACGACGACTCCGAGCGTCGACGCGGGCGGGACGGCACCGGCGACCGTGGGCGCACACGTCCAGGCGGACGAGACGACCACACGACTCGTCCTGGAGAAGAGCGCGCCCACGACTGACGAAACGACTCCGCTCCCGTGTCACGAGGCGCCGACGACCTTGGCCGAGGCGGGGCCGGGGGAGCAGCAGGGCCTGCCGGAGCCGATGGGTGCCCCAGGCCCCACAGAAGGCCCGGCAACGGCCGTGGAGCGCCCCAAGCCGCTGCACGACCCGGATCCCTACAGCACCCCGCCCTACGGCGAGCCCGGCCCTTGGGCGCCCGCACCACCGGTCCAGCACCCGGCGACAACCCCGGCGCACGGCACGACCGTTCAGCCGGGGACGCCGGGGCACGGTGTACCAAGCCCTGCGGCGGCTCCGCCGACAGGTGCGAGCGTCCCGGCCGCCGCACACCCGGAGCCCGGCGCGGCGACCACGATAGTGGCGCCCCATGCCGCCGAGCCCGCCCCGCAGCCTGCCCACTCGACCAACGGCACGCACGCCACGCCGGCCGCGCCCGCGCCCGCGCCTTACGGGAACGAGGCCCCGCAGCCGTACGCGGACCCGTCCCGCCCCGGCGCCAACGCGCCCGCGCCCTATGGGGACGGCTCCCCGTCCGCCCCCGCGCCCTACGGGGACGGCTCTCAGTCCGCCCGACCGCCGTACGGGGACGGCTCTCAGCCTTCAGCCCCGTCTCATGCGGACGGCTCGCACCCTGTAGTGCCCTCGCATGCGGACGCCGCGCACTCCGTGGCGCCCTCGCATTCGGGCGCCACGCACTCCGTGGCGCCCCCGTGCTCGGGCGGCTCCCACCCTGCGGCGCCTCCGTATGCCGGCGGCTCCCAGCCCATATCGCCGCCCGCAGCGCATCCGTACCCGGACGGCCCTCAACCTCCTTCGCCGGTCCACCCGGACGCCTCCCGGCCCGGCGCCCCAGCCGCCCCCTACGCGGACTCGTCGCAGCCCCCCTTCGGGGATGCTCCCCAGGGGGCCTCCCCGGCGCCTCGGGATCCCTGGCAGAGCTACGACCCGTGGTCCGCGTCGGGGTCGTTGCAGCAGAACGGGGCCGGTGTCGACGACATGGCGCGGCGGCGGAAGCGGGGGATGAAGATCCTCGTGCTGGGAGCCGTGGTGATCGCGCTCGTGTCCGGCGGTGTCGGCGGGGCCGTGGGGGCGTATCTGGAGCGCAACGGCGGGGTCGGCGAGGTCGAGCTGCCGCAGGCCGACGGCGGGACGACCGGGCGCGCCCCGGACAGCGTCGCCGGGATCGCCGCCAGCGCGCTGCCCAGCGTCGTGACCCTCCATGTGAGCGGCTCCGACGCGCAGGGCACCGGCACCGGGTTCGTGCTCGACAAGCGGGGCCACATCCTCACCAACAACCACGTCGTGGAGCCCGCCGGGGACGACGGCGAGATCACGGTCACCTTCAGCGGCGGTGAGACCGCCGACGCCAGCCTGGTCGGCCGGGACAGCGGATACGACCTCGCCGTCGTCAAGGTGTCGGGGGTCGACGGGCTGAAGCCCCTGCCGCTCGGCAACTCCGACGACGTGCGGGTCGGCGACCCGGTCGTCGCGATCGGCGCCCCCTTCGACCTCGCCAACACCGTCACCTCCGGCATCATCAGCGCCAAGGAGCGGCCCATCACGGCCGGCGGGGACGGCGGCGACCGCAGCGACGTGTCGTACGTCGACGCGTTGCAGACCGACGCGCCGATAAACCCCGGCAACTCCGGTGGCCCCCTCGTCGACGCCAACGCCCGGGTGATCGGCATCAACAGCGCCATCCGGTCCGCGGGCAGCGGCTCCGAGTCGGACGGCGGCCAGGCCGGTTCGATCGGCCTCGGATTCGCGATACCCATCAACCAGGGCAAGCGCGTCGCCGAGGAACTGATCAACACGGGCAAGGCGACGCACCCGGTGATCGGCGTGACCCTCGACATGGACTACTCGGGTGACGGCGCCCGTGTCGGCGACGACAGCGACGGCACCGTGAAGAAGGGCGGCCCCGCCGACCGGGCGGGCATCCGCGCGGGTGACGTGATCACCGAGGTCGACGGACAGCGCGTCCACTCCGGCGACGAACTGATCGTCAAGGTGCGCGCCCACCGGCCCGGTGACCGGCTCGAACTCACCCTCCGGCGGGGCGGCGGGGAGCAGAAGGCCACCCTGACCCTGGGCTCCTCCGACGGGGGCTGACACCGGCGCGCATGACAGCAACGTCACAGGAGGGGGAGCCGTGCCCCCTCCTGTCAGGCAAACAGCTGGGAAAACCCGTGGCGTGACCATGGTCCGGGGCCGCCCGACAGTACCGGTTCGACAGCATCGCCGGGTACCGTGGACCCGGCCCGGACCACGGAAGACCTGCCGAGGCCCGCGGATCGGGACCGAGGACATCGCAAGGAGCTTCAGGTGTTCAATGACATAGGTGCGCTCGAGGTGGTGACGCTCGTCGTCCTCGCCGTGCTCGTCTTCGGTCCGGACAAGCTCCCGAAGGTGATCCAGGACGTCACGCGGACCATCCGGAAGATCCGCGAGTTCTCGGACAGCGCCAAGCAGGACATCCGCAACGAACTCGGCCCCGAGTTCAAGGACTTCGAGTTCGAGGACCTCAACCCCAAGACGTTCATCCGCAAGCAGCTGGACAACGACGAACTGGGGCTGAAGGAGATCCGCAACGGCTTCGACCTGAAGAAGGAGATGGCCGAGCTGACGGACGCGGTCCACGGCCGGGAGTCCGAGTCGTCGTCCTCCGAGTCCGTCGTCGGCACCTCCCCCTCCGGGTCCGGCGGATCCGTCGACATGACCAAGAAGCGCGAGAAGCTCGAACTGGAAGAGCGCCCGCCGTACGACCTGGATGCCACCTGAGCCGACCGCACGGTCGCCCGCCCGAGCCGCGCCGCCCGATGTCGTCCGCACGGCCTCCCGCCTGCGCCTCCGCTCCGTACATCCGTGTGCTGCCACGCCCCGTACGTGACGCGATTCATACCGCCACACGCCCTCGTGCGGCCCGAAGCCGCCCGTACACCGTCCTACGCGCCGGGCGCTTTCCCTGCTGCTCGGAGTGCTGTGGCTATGCTGCCCAGTTGTTGTGCGGACCGTAAGGAAAGCGAGCGCGACGCCCGAGAGGGGGGCGGGCCGCTCCGGTCCGTCGAGAGCGAGGAGGCGTCCGGGCACATGGAGACGACGAGTCGGGTAGGCGCGCAGGCGTCGGCCGCGGAGGGCGGACAACAACTGCCCTCCGCCCGACGCACGGTCGACGGCTACCTGCTGGCGCCCTTCCCTTGGTATGGCCTCGACGAGGCCTTCACGGGGCCGCGCTGGCTGATGCAGGTCGGTACCTCGGCGGAAGGCGCCGTCGAGCACGGTTCGGTCGGACACGGCGACGAGCCCTCGGTCCGCAACGAGTTCACCGCGGTCACGGAGGACGACCCCAAGGAGCGGTTCGCGGTCGTCGTGACCGTCGCCGCCAACGACGTACGGCGCAGCGCCGACGGCACGGGTCTGCTGGAGGCCACCTCGGTCTCCTCCGCCGCCTGGCTGGCCGGTGTGGGGCTGCTGTCCTTCACCTGGCCCGGGCAACTGGACCACACCCTGAGAGACGACTGGCTGGACCAGCAGACGGAGACGGCGTGGGTCCTCGCGGACGATCTCGCCGGACCCGACTGGTCGACGCTTTCCCTGCCGGTGGACGGCGTCCCCACGCCCTTCCACTACCGCGAGTCCGAGTTCGGATGGGTGCTCGCCGGCTCGACCCAGGAAGGGGTGCACGTGGGGGCGTACGGGCGCGGGATGAGCGCGTACGGCCTCGGCTTCGCGATGATCAAGGACATCGCGACGTACGCCTGACGGGTTCCACGTACGCCTGACGGGTTCCACGTACGCCTGACGGGTTCCACGTACGCCCGACGGAAAGGACGTACGCCCGACTGGAAAGACAGGGGGCACCGCGTCGAATGACCCGCGGTGCCCCGTCAACGCGCCCGAGAAGCGCTCTCCGGCTTCGGCCGGCGCCCTAGAACTTGTTCCTCGGGGTGATGCCCAGGCTCATGCCCGACAGGCCCCGCTGACGGCCGCCCAGCTTGCCGGCGATGGCCCGCAGGGCCGCACCCGCCGGGGAGTCGGGGTCGGAGAGCACGACCGGCTTGCCCTCGTCGCCGCCCTCACGGAGACGGACGTCGATCGGGATGCTGCCGAGGACGGGCACCGCGGCACCGGTGGTGCGGGTGAGACCGTCGGCGACGGCCTGGCCACCGCCGGTGCCGAAGACGTCCACCATCTCGTCGCAGTGCGGGCAGGGCAGGCCCGCCATGTTCTCGACCACGCCGACGATCTTCTGGTGGGTCTGGACCGCGATGGAGCCGGCGCGCTCGGCGACCTCGGCCGCCGCCTGCTGGGGGGTCGTCACGACGAGGATCTCCGCGTTCGGGACCAGCTGCGCCACCGAGATCGCGATGTCGCCGGTGCCCGGCGGGAGGTCCAGGAGCAGGACGTCCAGGTCGCCCCAGTAGACGTCCGCGAGGAACTGCTGGAGGGCGCGGTGCAGCATCGGGCCGCGCCAGACGACGGGGGTGTTGCCGGGGGTGAACATACCGATCGAGATGACCTTCACACCGTTCGCGGACGGCGGCATGATCATGTTCTCGACCTGGGTGGGGTGGCCGTCGGCGCCCAGCATGCGCGGCACCGAGTGACCGTAGATGTCGGCGTCGACCACGCCGACCTTCAGACCGTCCGCGGCCATCGCGGCCGCCAGGTTCACCGTCACCGAGGACTTGCCGACGCCGCCCTTGCCGGACGCGACGGCGTAGACGCGGGTGAGCGAGCCCGGCTTCGCGAAGGGCACCTCGCGCTCGGTCTGGCCGCCGCGCAGGGCGGACGCCAGCTCACGGCGCTGCTCGTCGCTCATCACGTCCAGCTCGACGTCGACACGGGTGACGCCCTCGACCCGTGCGACCGCCTCCGTCACGCGCTGCGTGATCGTGTCCCGCATGGGGCAGCCGGAGACCGTCAGGTACACGGCGACCGCGACCGCTCCGTCCGCACCGATCTCCACCGACTTGACCATCCCCAGTTCGGTGATGGGACGGTTGATCTCGGGGTCGTTCACCGTCGACAGTGCCTCGCGCACCGCGTCTTCCGTAGCCATAGAGACGATGGTACGGCGACGCGCGGGGCCCCTGGGAGCCCCGTCAGCGGTCGTCCATGTCACGCCCGCCCGGGCGCTCCGGCGGGAATAGGGTCCTCGTCCCGCGATGCCCGTCGCCGTCGCGCTCGTGCAGCTCCTTGACCAGGTCCTGGAGCTCGGAGCGCAGCCAGTCGCGGGTGGCGACCTCACCGAGACCGATCCGCAGGGCCGCGATCTCCCTCGTCAGATACTCGGTGTCGGCGATCGACCGCTCGTTCTGCTTGCGGTCCTGTTCGAGGTTGACCCGGTCGCGGTCGTCCTGCCGGTTCTGCGCGAGGAGGATCAGCGGGGCCGCGTAGGAGGCCTGGAGGGACAGCATCAGGGTCAGGAAGATGAACGGGTAGTTGTCGAAGCGCAGGTCCCGCGGGACGGAGACGTTCCACACCACCCACAGGATGATCACGACGGTCATCCAGACGATGAACCGTCCGGTGCCCAGGAACCGCGCGATCCGCTCCGAGAGCCGCCCGAAGGCCTCCGGGTCCCATTCGGGCAGGAACCTCGCCCGGCGCGGCAGGGGCTGGTCGAGACGGGTTCGCGGGCGCGCGGTGGCCCCGGCGGGGACGCGCTCCCGCGGAGGCGCCCCGGAGGACGGCGTGCGCTCGCGCGTCCCCGCCCCCGCGTGTGCCCGCTCGCGCCCTCCGTCCCGCCCGTCACGCCCGTGGCGCTCGGAACGCTCAGGAACCATGGGCGGCCCCCTCCACATCGTCGTCGTCCAGATGGAACTCCGTCTCCCGCCAGTCCTCCGGCAGCATGTGGTCCAGCACGTCGTCCACGGTCACCGCGCCCAGCAGCGAGCCGCTCTCGTCGACCACGGGCGCCGCCACCATGTCGTACGTGGCGAAGAACCCGGCCACCTCGGGGAGCGCGGCGTCCGGGTCGAGCGGCTGGAGGTCGTCGTCGAGGATCGAGCTGACCAGGGTGTACGGCGGGTCGCGCAGCAGCCGCTGGAAGTGGACCGTGCCGAGGTACTTCCCCGTCGGCGTCTCGTCGGGCGGCCGGCACACGTACACCTGGGCGGCGAGGGCCGGGGACAGATCGGGGTTGCGGACCCGGGCCAGCGCGTCGGCGACGGTGGCGTCGGGGCGCAGCACGATCGGCTCGGTCGTCATCAGACCACCGGCGGTCTTCTCCTCGTACGCCATGAGCCGCCGTACGTCCGCCGCCTCGTCCGGCTGCATCAGCGTCAGCAGCCGCTCCTGCTCGGCCTCCGGCAGCTCGGCCAGCAGGTCGGCCGCGTCGTCCGGGTCCATGGCCTCCAGGACGTCGGCGGCCCGCTCCTCCTTGAGCTTGCCGAGAATCTCGATCTGGTCGTCCTCCGGCAGCTCCTCCAGCACGTCGGCGAGCCGGTCGTCGTCGAGGGCGGCGGCGACCTCGGCCCGGCGCTTGGGGGAGAGGTGGTGCAGCACGTTGGCGAGGTCGGCGGGGCGCAGCTGCTCGAAGGTCGCGAGAAGGTTCTCGGCGCCCTGTCCGTGCTCCTCCAGCGAGAACCCGGTGACGGCCGACCACTCCACGGTCAGCGTCTCGCCCTTGTGCCGGCGGAACGCGCCGCCCTTCCCCTTGCGGACGAACACCCGGTCGATCTCCCAGTCCCGGCGGGCCGGCAGCTGCTGCACGGAGATGTCGAGGACCGTGACCTCCTCACTCGTCTCCACGAGCCGTACGCGGCGGTCCAGCAGCTCCCCGATGACGAGCCGTTCGGTGGGCCGCTGCTCGAAGCGGCGCACGTTCATCACGCCGGTGGTGATGACCTGACCGGACTCGATGCCGGTGACCCGCGTCATCGGCAGGAAGATGCGGCGCCGCGTGTGCAGTTCGACGACCAGGCCGAGCAGTCGCGGTGGCTTCCGTCCGACCCGCAGTATGGCCACGAGATCGCGGACGCGGCCCACCTGGTCGCCGTTCGGGTCGAAGACCGAGATTCCGGAGAGGTGGGAGACGAAGATCCGGGGCGCCACCGCCGCCATGAGCCGCCCCTTTCCTGCGTGTTGGTGCCGTGTTGGTGCCGTGTTGGTGCGAGAGCCGTGTGCTCTCCGGCTGCGTGGGTCTTTCGCGACAATCAGGCGAGCCATACGGGATTTGTCGGACGAGGAGGGCTTCAGGCTAGCCCGTCCCGATCGGATATGCCCTGGTGAGCGGTGCGGACGGACTGCCTCCGTGGCACCCCGTGAGCCCCGGTACTCTGCGGTAGGCCTGGACTCCCCACGAAGAGGTGCATCGTCTGTGACTCCGACTCCCCGTACCCGAAGGGCCGCACTGGTGGGCGCCGTCTGCACCCTCGTGGCGAGCGGGCTGGGGCTCACCGGGTGCAGTGAGGATCCGAACGAGGGGACCAACGGGGTCGGCAGACTGACCCCCGAGAAGATCCAGACCAGGACGAAGGCGGCCGCCACGGCGGCGGACACGGTCCGGCTGGCCGGATCCGTCGTCAGCAACGGCAAGACCTACAAGCTGGACGTGCGCCTGAAGGAGGGCGGCGGCACGGGCTCGGTGACCTCGGGCGACACGACGTTCCGGCTGCTGAAGGTCGGCGAGCACCTCTTCCTGAAGGCCGACGCCGAGTTCTGGGACCACGAGGACGGCGGCAAGAACGACGCCGACTCCGACGCGGCCGCCGCGGACAAGCTCGACGGCATGTACGTCAAGGTCCCCACCGGCGACCCGGCCTACCAGCGGTTCAGCGGCTTCACCGACAAGAACGTCCTCCTCAACAGCCTGCTGACCCTGCACGGCACCCTCTCCACCGACGGCCACCACGAGCAGTCCGGCACCCGCACCATCCGCATCACCGGCGACAAGGGCGCGGGCGGCACCCTCGACGTCTCCCTGGAGGGCACCCCCTACCCCCTCCGCCTGGTCCGCGCCGGCGACGCGGGCACCATCCTTCTCACCGACTGGGGCAAGAACTTCCCCCTGGAGGAACCGGACAAGAAGTCGGTGGTCGACTACGGGAAACAACTCCCGACGTCCTAGCCGAACCCCTTCAGGGGCACGGGGAAACTGCGCGACCAGCCCGGACGAACCCGCAGCCGCGGACGGACGCACGCCCTCTGCCCGGTAGGCGAGCGCCGACTACTTCCTGCGCCTCTTGAACAGCAACCGGGGCAACCCGGCCGGCACCGGCTGACGCGTCGTCGCCGGCGTCGGCAGCGGAGCCCGCGCCAGATCGCCGTCGGGCAACGGCGCTGTCGTCCCCGTCGGCTCCAGCCGGAGCACCCGGCACTCCCGCGCCCACCGCTCCGGCATGGCCTCACCGTCGGGCGCGTTGAGCCGCTTCCCCTTGAGCTCGGCCACGGCCGCGTCCCACTCGGGCGACCGGGGGGCCAGCTCCACGACCGTGGCGTCCCAGGTGACGAGCCGCCCGCCCTTGTCCTTGCTGCGCACGGTCACCACGGCCGGGCCGCCGTCGACGAGCCCCGGCAGCGGCTGCTCCCCCGGCCCGTCGCCGACCAGGCACACCGCGCCCTCGTGCCAGACGTGCCACAGCGCCCGCGACGGCACTCCGGGCCCCTGGGCGTGCGCCGACGGATCCCCGCCGCCGCTCACCCAGATGAGCCCGGACTTCTTGGTGGCCTCCTCGACGAGGGCCCGGTCGAGCAGCTGTTCCGTCATGCCGTCAGCCTAGGCCCTGGTCGCTCGGCGGCGCCGGGCGGCTACAGCCACCCGTTCCGCTTGAGCGTGCGGTGGATGCCCAGACAGAGCGCCACCGTGATGCCGAGGACCATGGGGTAGCCGAACTTCCACTGCAGCTCCGGCATGTACTTGAAGTTCATGCCGTACACCCCGCAGACCATCGTCGGTACGGCGATGATCGCCGCCCAGGAGGTGATCTTGCGCATGTCCTCGTTCTGGGCGACGGAGGCCTGCGCCAGGTTCGCCTGGAGGATCGAGTTGAGGAGCTCGTCGAAGCCGACGACCTGCTCCTGCACCCGGGCGAGGTGGTCGGCCACGTCGCGGAAGTACTTCTGGATGTCCGGGTCGACCAGCCGCATCGGACGCTCGCTCAGCAGCTGCATGGGCCGCACCAGCGGCAGCACCGCCCGCTTGAACTCCATGACCTCACGCTTGAGTTGGTAGATACGGCCGGCGTCGGTGCCCCGCGGCGTGCCCTTGCGTCCGGGGGAGAACACCTCCGTCTCCACCTCGTCGATGTCGTCCTGCACCGCGTCCGCGACCGCCACGTAGCCATCGACGACATGGTCGGCGATGGCGTGCAGCACGGCGGAGGGGCCTTTCGCGAGCAACTCCGGGTCGTCCTGCAGCCGGTGACGGAGCGCCCGCAACGAGCCCTGGCCGCCGTGCCGGACGGTGATGAAGAAGTCCCGTCCGGTGAAGCACATCACCTCGCCGGACTCCACCACCTCGCTGGTGGCGGTGAGTTCGTCGTGCTCGACGTAGTGGATGGTCTTGAAGACGGTGAAGAGGGTGTCGTCGTAGCGCTCCAGCTTCGGCCGCTGGTGCGCGTGCACCGCGTCCTCCACGGCCAGCGGGTGCAGCCCGAACTCGGCCGCGATACCGGCGAATTCGGCCTCGGACGGCTCGTGCAGGCCGATCCACACGAACCCGCCGTCCCGGCGCACCTGACGGATCGCCTCGTGCGGGGCGAGGGTGCGCTCGAACGTGACGCGCGCGCCGTCACGGTAGACGGCACAGTCGACGACGGCCGTGGTCGCCTCCGCGGGGCGGGTGGCGTCGTACGCGGCCCCGTCCTTGCGCAGCGACAGCCGGGACGGCCGGGAGGGGCGGACCGCGGCGCGCAGGTTGTTGATCATCGACATGGGCAGACTCCTTCGCAACGAAAGGCCGCCGACGACGGTTGGAACTACCCGGAATGAGGACGTTTTGACTTCCGATGTTTGGCACGTCCACAAAGCGGGGAGCACCGCACCGTCGCGGTGACAGCTTCGCTTGATTCAGATCGGCGACGTCGGATCGATGAGGTCTGATCGGCGACGGCTGATCGGTGATGGGATCAAGGCGGTAAAGAAGTGCTCTTCCGTTGCGCGACGACCGACGAGCGGCACGGCGCGAGTGAGGGTGGCAGCCAAGCAGAGAGCTGACGCGAGAGCTACGTGACTCAGCGGTCGGAAGAGCGGGTGGTACTGCACGGTCGACTTCGGTCCATCGCAGCCCCACCTCCTCCGGCCGGTCCCTCGTAAGGGACGTTCCATACCCCATCCGGGGTTCCCCGTAGGGGAGTCAGTTCTCTCTGGCCGGGACAAGAGGGCTTGAGAGCGACGCTTCTGCGTGCTGCCCGCGTGCTGTTCCGACCGGCGCCCCAGACTAACAGTCGACTGAAGTGTCAAGGCGCCCGTTTGCCGGTTCCTGACGAGTTCTATGCTCGGTTCATGGTTGATGTTCTTCCGTTGGTGGAAGCCCGTTTGCGCAGCGCGCTGGGCGAGCCGGACGCGCGCGCCGCGGTCACCTTCCTCGGTACGGACCGCATCGAGGTGCTCCGTTTCACCGACGGCGACGTCGTCCGCTACGCCACGCTCGGCATGTCCGCCCAGCCGATGGCCGACCCCACCGCGGTCCTCGCCGACCCCGTCAAGGGCCCCCGCGCCGAGCTCGTCCTGTCCGTACGGCACGGGATCGCCGACACCGACAAGGTGCTCCGCCCCCTCGCCGTGCTCGCCGCGTCACCGCAGGTGGAAGGTGTGGTCGTGGCACCCGGCGCCTCCCTCGACGTGGGCGATCCGCTGTGGCCCGGCGCCCCCTTCACCTCGGTCCTCGTCGCCGAGTCCGGCGGCCTGGTCGAGGACCTCGAACTGGACGCCCCCGCCGACCCCGTACAGTTCCTCCCCC
>NZ_LIQX01000352.1:0-5614 GCF_001418475.1 Streptomyces ossamyceticus
CACCCACCGGTCGGCAGGGGCACCATCGCCTCCCGCGCCGGTGTCGATAGCTGTGGCGGGCCGGGGTGTCGGGCTGTGGCGGGCCGGGGCGCCGGCCCTGCCCCGCCCGGTGACGGCGTCGACGCTGCCACCGTCACCGCGTGCACGAGGAGGCCGTGCGCCCCTGGGGGGTGACGCACGGCTGTCCCGAGCCCGACGGGAGGGCCTCAGGCGTCCTGGCGGCCGGTGGAAGCGGCCCCTGGCTAGAGGTCGCGGCCCACGAGGAACGCGGACAGGGCCCGCAGTTCGTCCCCGGCCACGCCCTGCAGGGAGACGTCGGCCAGCGCCGTCTCGGCCGCCGCGATGTGGGCGCGTGCCTCGTCCAGCGCCGCCGCCCGGCCGCCCGCGACCTCGACGAGGACGGCCGCCTCGCGGGGGTCACCTCCCGAGGCCAGCAGCGCGGCCAGACGTCGTGCCTCGGGTGACGGGGAGTCGAGCGCGGCCAGCACCGGGAAGGTCTTCTTGCGCTCCCGGAGGTCGTTGTACACGGGTTTGCCGGTGACCTCGGGGTCGCCCCAGATACCCAGGACGTCGTCGACGATCTGGAAGGCGAGCCCGAGACGGCGGCCGGCCCGGTCGAGTGCGGCGACCGCGGACGGCGAACCGCCGCCGAGCAGCGCGCCGAGCGCGGCCGCGCAGCCCAGCAGCGCACCCGTCTTGTGCTCGGCCATCGCCAGGTACTGCGCCGACCGCACCCGTTCCGGCCCCGTCCAGGGCCGTTCGGCGAACAGCAGGTCGTCCGCCTGGCCGCGCACCAGGTCGCCCAGCGCCGCCGAGAGCATCCGCAACGCGGACGGACCCGCCTCGGTCGTGGCGAGCGTCTCGACGGCCAGCGCGAACAGGGCGTCGCCCGCGAGGACCGCGGGCCCGGTGCCGTACGCCTTCCAGACCGTGGGGCGTCCTCGCCGCGCCTGGTCGCCGTCCATGATGTCGTCGTGGAGCAGCGAGAAGACATGCGTCAGTTCCACCGCGACCGCCGCGGGGACACCGGCCCGGCCGGGGGCGCCCACGGCCTCGGCGCCGAGCACGGCCAGTGCCTGCCGCACCCCTTTGCCGCCGGACGCGGCGGTGGGAGCGCCGCCCACCTCGCACCAGCCGAAGGAGTACGCGGCCATCTCGCCCACCCAGGGGTGCGTCCGCCCGATCGCCTCCCGCAGCGCGGGCCGCACCGTCTCACGGCAGCGTCGCAGGACGAGGGGGACGTCGACGTCGACCGGCGCCCGCAGCGCCGAGGAGACCGGCGTCACCGCCCGGCCTCCACCCGGACACCACGCGCCCCCCGACTCCGGACCACAGGATCGGCCGCGGCCGAACCGCCGGCTGCCCGCCGCGCCCGGCCGCCGGTTCCCGCCTGTGCGTCGTCACCGGGGGCTGCGGCCTGAGCCCCAGCGCCGGTTCCCTCCTGCGCCCCGCCACCGGAGTCCTCCTGCTCGGGGAGGCCGGCTCCTCGCCGCGCCCGGCCGTCGGCTTCCGACCCGGCCCCCAAGCCGTTCCCCTCCTGCGGCCGACCGCCGGAGTCCCCGTGCGTCCGACCGCCGGAATCTCCCTGCGGCCGTACACCGGAATCTTCCTGCGGCCGTACCCCGAGCTCGGTGTGGGCCCGTGCCACCATCTCTCTGGCGTGCCGTAGCCCGATCCGTTCCAACTCCTTCGCCAGGCGGGCCAGTTCGGCGGCCGTCTCGGTGTGGTCGCGGCCCAGGCGGGCGAGGGACTTGGCCAGCCCCAGCCGGGACAGCGCCTCCCCGCGCGGCTCGCTCATCTCGCGGAACTCCGCCAGCGCCCGCTCGTACGTGTCCCGTGCCTCGGCGTAACGCCCCGCCCGGTAGAGGACGTTGCCCCGCATCTTGTGGTTGTAGGCCAGCGCGCTGGAGAGCCGCATCGCCCGGCAGGTGGTCTCCGCCTCCGACAGCAGCGCGAGCGCCCGCTCGACGTCGCCGTCCCGCGCCGAGACGATGTCGGCCAGCCCGCGCAGCGCCCACGCGTGGCCGCGCCGGTCGTCGGCGCCCCCGGCTATCTGCGCCGCCTCCTCGAACAGCGCATACGCGGTGTCGTACTCACCGCGCTGGCGGTGGATCTGCGCGATGCCCTCCAACGCCCACACCGTGTGCCGGGCCTCACCGCGCCGCCGGGCCTCGGCGAGCAACTGCTCGTGCAGCCGTGCGACGGCCTCGTAGTCGCCCTGGATCCGGCCCGTCTCGGCCAGTCCCGCGAGGGAGTAGCCGCGTACGACGATGTCCCCGCCCCGTTCGCCCATCTCGGCCGCGAGCCCGAGCAGTCGCCGCGCCAGCGGGAACGAGCCCCGCTGACGGGCCAGGGTGCCGCCGCTCCACAGGGCCCAGGCCATCGCGCTCTGGTCTCCCACCGCTCTGGCCGCCCGGTAACTCGCCTTCCACGCCCGGTCGGCCTCCCCGATCTGCCCCAGCCGCCGGTGCGCCTCGGCGACCGCGAGCCCGGAGCGCGCCGCCTCGCCGTGCTCCCCGGCACGCTCGGCCTGCGACAACTGCCGTCTGCCGGCCGCCAGTACCTCGGTGAGAGAGGAATTCACGGACAGGGTGGTGAGGGCGCCCTGGTATTCCGGGGCGAACGCCTTGCCGTACATGGTTGCCTTTCGTTCCGAATGCACGCGATGCAGGCCGTCTCTCCGTATACACACCATCTCTACATCCCGTGTATACATGGCGTGTATAGAGCGGCTGAAACCAGCCCTGGCCCGAGGGCCAGGGCCTCATCTGCTGCTGATCAAGACGTCAGGTGCATCAAGGAGGTTGCTCGTGAGGCGCAGATCACCTCACGAGGCGGCGGCTGCCTCGGCGTCGGCCTTGTCGGCGGCGGCCGCCGCCTTGGCGATGCCGAGGAAGCGTCGGATCGTCTCGACCGGCATGTCGAGCCCCTCAGAGGCGGACTGCTCCGTGCCGAACATCTGCACCGCCTCGGCGACGGCCAGGGCCAGCTCGACCTCCGCCTTGCGTACCTTGGCCTCGGCCTTGTCGACGGTGTCGACCACCGCCAGCTGGCGGCGCTGCTTCTCCTGAAGCCTCTGCTTGCGGGAAGGGCTCTTCTCGGGGTGCTGCACAGTCATGACCAAGATCATAATCGGTCGCGCCCACCCCCACCGCATCCCCAACTCGGGTGGCCCGCAAGGGAGAACTATGGTTTCCCGGTGAGTGTTGTCGAGACGGTGGCTCGGGTACGAGTCGGCAGTGGCTCCTCCGTGGTGCGGTTGTTCCGCCATCCGCGGCTTCCCCTGGTCGCCGGACTGGAAGCGGAACGTCCGGCGGTCCGCGTCTGGGACTGCGGCGCGGGGCGGCTGCGGGAACTCGGTCGCGTCGGCGCCGAGTCGAGGGAGTACGGCGACGCCGAATGGGAGAAGAGAGGGCGGATCCCCGCGGCGGACTGGCATCCGCGTCAGCCGCTGCTCGTGGTGGCGGGCGAGGACGGGGTGAGGCGGTGGACGCCCGACGGGGTCCGCGACCTCGAAAGTGTCCCACCCGGCGCGCGTTACCACGACATCGCGTTCAGCCCGGACGGCGGGACCTTGTGGGCAACCCCGTCGTGGGACGGGGAGGGCAGCGCGTGGGACGGTTCGGACGTCATCGAACTCGCCTCGGGATCCGTGAGCACCGGGCCCCGGTGGGACACCGGTGTCGCCGAGCATCCGGCAGGCGGTCTAGTGGTCACCCTCCACAGTGACCAGGGCGCGACGTTCGGCCTCTTCGCGCGCGTCGACGACGCGTCGTCCCCCGCGACGATGCGCGTGCTCCGGCGGGCGCTGGTGCTGGACGTCGACGGTTACGAGACACCGGTCTTCAGCTCGGACGGACGGCATCTCGCGGTCAGGGGCAACGCGTACGGCAACTCGCTGGAGGTGTTCGAGTTCCCCTCGCTCCGCAGCGTCCTGGCGACCACCCTCGGCGATCCCACCCCGGGCTACCCGTATCCGCAGGAATGGCTCGACCAGATGCGTGCCTGGTCGCGGCAGAACCTCGCGTTCGCCGCCGCACCCGGCACGCTCTGGATCGGAACGCCCACGGGGACACTCGTCGAACTCGACGTGGAGAGGGGGCACACGGTCGAGCACGAGGTTGCGACCGGCTCCCGGGTGACCGCCCTGAGCGCCACCGCGGCAGGGGAACTCGTCGTCGCGACGGACGACGGAGACCTCCTGCTCCTGTCCCTCGCCGCCGGTGCCCCTGCCGCCACCGCGGGCAGGCGTGGCGCGGACGGCGAGCCGTCGGCAGCCTCGGTCGCGGAGTTCTTCGACTCCACCTCCGAGATCCCCGCCGACGGCGCCCTGGAGGATCACCTCGTCCGCACCGACGGCCGCCACATCTGGGACGCGGACGAGGTGGCGAACGCGACGAGGGCGGACGAGACGCATCCGACCTGGCTCCAACTGCAGGCGGCCTTCAACGCCCTGCGCGAACAGGACACATGAAAGCCCACGGCGCCGGGCCAGGGCCGGGCTGTGCGTGACCGGCCGTAATTCGCTTGCTCCGGCCACGGGTCGCCGCTGCACTGGGGCCGGACGCCACGACTCGTGGCGCCGGCATACGAGGAGGCAGCCACAGCGATGCAGATCCGTTCCACGACCGATGACGACCTCGACGTCTTCATCGACACGGTGTACGCCGCGTTCGGGCGCTTCCCGGAAACCCCGATCGAGGGCGGCGGGCTCTGGTGGTCGGCGCTCGAAACCGACCGCTGCCTGCTCGCCCGGGCGGCCGACGGGCGGCCCGTCGGCACCGCCGCCGCGCACTCCTTCGAGCTCACCCTGCCCGGTGAGAGCCTCGTCCCGGTCTCCGGGGTGACCGCCGTCGGTGTCCTGCCCTCGCACCGGCGCCAGGGCGTGCTCAGCGCGATGATGCGGCATCAGCTGGCCCAGTTGCGGGCCCGCGGGGAGTTCCTCTCCGTGCTGCTGGCCTCCGAGGCCCCGATCTACGGCAGGTTCGGCTACGGACCGGCGACCTACACGGCACGGGTGACGGTGCCGCGACACCGGGCCGCCCTCGCCGTTCCCCGGGCGCGCGGAGCGGCCGACGGGCCGGCGACCGGGGCGGACAACGGGCCGGCGACCGGGGCGAACGACGGCTCGGTCCAGGTGCTGCGGCGTGCCGAGTGCGGCGAGACGCTGGAGGAGATCTACGACCGGTACCGCCGCGCCCAGCCCGGCGCGTTGTCCCGGCCGCCCCGATGGTGGGACCTGCGCGCGGGGCAGCCCCCCATCTCGCCGGCTCCGCGCTACGTTGCCGTTCACCGGGACACCGACGGCGTCCCGGACGGGTACGCGAGCTACTCGATCGAGTCCGGCACCTTGACGGTCGACGAGACCGTCACCACCGACGACACCGCCTTCTCGGCCCTCGCCCGGTTCGTACTCGGACACGACCTGGTCTCCAAGGTGGTGTTCGAGCACGTCCAGCCCGAGCACCCGCTGCGCTGGCAGCTCGCGGACTTCCGCGCCGGCGAGGTGAGCAGCGACACCGACTGGCTCTGGGTGCGGCTCCTGGACATCCCGGCCGCGCTGACCGCGCGCGGCTGGTTCACCGACGGGGAGCTCGTCCTCGACGTCGAGGAC
>NZ_LIQX01000352.1:5682-5972 GCF_001418475.1 Streptomyces ossamyceticus
GTCCCCGTGGTGAAGGCGACCACAATGGGTCGCACGAGCATCAAGGAGAGAGACGATGGCCAAGTACCTGTTGCTCAAGCACTACCGCGGTGCCCCGGGAGCGGTGAACGACGTCCCGATGGACCGGTGGACGCCCGAGGAGATCTCGGCGCACATCCAGTACATGCACGACTTCGCCGCCCGGCTGGAGAAGAGCGGCGAGTTCGTGGACGGCCAGGCGCTCGCCCCCGAGGGCACCTGGGTCCGCTACGACGGCGAGGGGCGCCCGCCGGTCACCGACGGCCCGTTCG
>NZ_LIQX01000352.1:6034-6172 GCF_001418475.1 Streptomyces ossamyceticus
GTCCGCCCGTTCCTGACCGCGCCGCCCACCATCACGGAGTGACCGCCCCGATGGACGAGGCCCTGCTCCGCGACCTCACGCCCGGAGTCCTCGCCGTCCTCGTCCGCCGCGGAGCCGACTTCGCGGCGGCCGAGGACG
>NZ_LIQX01000353.1 GCF_001418475.1 Streptomyces ossamyceticus
GCACGCCGTACCTGTCCCTCGGCGCCGCCGCCGAGATCTGCCGGGACTCGGCCCACCTGGTGCCCGACCTGCCCGCGCTCAAGCCCTTCCGGCCCGACACCCCCGTACGGCCCGTGGAGTCCTCGGCCCCGGCGGTGCAGCCGCACCCGGTGACCGACTGACCTTCTCCCACCCCCCACCCGGTCGGCGTGACCGCCTCGCGCCAACTCCCTACCCCTGCCATGCCTGAATCCCGAAAGGAGCCGCATCATGCGCGCCCAACTGGCTCGTGTCGACGCGGTGCTCGTCCAGGCGCTCATCGCCGCCGCGCTGTCCTTCGCCCACCTGCACGACGTCGCCTCGGCGGCCGGTCAGGACGGGTGGAAAGCGTGGGCCTACCCGGTCTCGGTCGACCTGCTGCTCGTCGCCGCGTGGCGCCGACTGCGCTCGGGTGAGGCGAAAGCGGCCGGTTGGTGCTGGTTCGTCATCGCCCTCGCCGCCTCCCTCGGCGCGAACGTCGCCACCGCCGGCCTTCTCGACCTCGACAACGTCCCGGCCTGGCTGCGCATCCTCGTCGCGGGCTGGCCCGCCGTCGCCTTCCTCGGCGGAACCCTCCTCGCCCACACCGCCCCCGCCACAAAAGGCGAAGAGCACAAGGGCCCCGAGGACACGGACGACACCGTGGACCAGGAGCACGCGCCCGAACTCGCCCCCGAGGAACCGCCGCCGACACCACCGGCCATCGAGCCACCGCCGCCCGAGCGGCCCGCCGTATCCGTCCCGGCCGCCCTCGTCGAACACGCCCGCAAGGTCGCCGCCGAACACCACAACCGCACCGGAGCACCGATCGACACCCCGACGCTCCGCGCTCGCCTCGGTGTCCCCTCGCCCATGGCCGAGGCCATCGCCGCCCACCTCTGAAGGGAGATCCCGTGTCCGCCAACCGCCGCTTCCGCAACGTCACCCGTATCGGCCCGGTCCAGGTCGCCACGTCCTACGACGGCCGGGGCCGCGAGAAGCACACCGCTGCCTGTACGGCCCCGCGCTGCGGCTTCTCCGCCGACTACGACAGCCGCGCCGCCGCCGAGCTGGCCGCCCGCACCCACCGCTGCCCCGTCCGCTGATCCTCCGAAGGGACCCGCACACCGTGACCGTCAGCCTGCCGCTCGTCGTCGTCCTCGGCTTTTTCGCCTGGGGCGCGGTCAAGTTCCTCGGCGTCCGCACCTGGGTCGTCGTCCTGATCGCCCTCTTCGGCTTCTACCTCTCACAGACCTTCCTCGCCCCCGCCATCGAATCCGGCACCCGCTCCGGCGTGGACGTCATAAACGGCTCACATGCCTAGACGAGTAGATAAGGAGAGTCCGACCGTGTTCCTACCCAAGTACCCCGACAGCCCCACCCCGCCGCCCTCGCACACCCACACCCCGGCCGATCCCGCGCCCGTACGGCGCTCGCTTCCGGCGGTCCACATCAGCCCCGCCGTGGTGGCGGTCGTGGTCGTCGGCGGTGTCGTCCTCACCGCGCTCCTGGCCGCCGTCGCCGTCTCGGCCGTCTCCGTCGCCATCGCGGCCGTGGTCCTGCGCTCCCTGATCCGCGAGCAGAACCGGCGCTGAACGCGCCCGACACCCGGGGCGGCGCACACGACCAAGCATCCGTCGCCCCGGGGCCATCACTCCTGACCGAGCCAGTCAGAAGGAGAATCGCCATCTTCACCCGCACCACACCGCCCCCGCCCCCGCTCCCGGAACTCGCGAAGCTCGCGGAGCACGGCACCCTGCCCGGTATCCTCCGCCAGCTCTCCGGCCTCGGCGGCTGCACCCACCCGATCCGCCTCGACGGCCACCGCACCGAGCACGACGTCGACACCACGACCGGCGAGATCGGCCGCGTCCTCCACCACCTCGACTCCACCGACCTCCCGGCCGGCCAACTCCTCGTCCGCTGCAACAACCGCCGCACCACCCGGTGCGCGACCTGCTCCGAGGTCTATCGCCGCGACACCTTCCACCTGATCACCTCCGGACTGCGCGGCGGCAAGGGCATCCCCGAACACGTCGCCACCCACCCGCGCGTCTTCGCCACCTTCACCGCACCGAGCTTCGGCCCGGTCCACAACCGCCCTTCCAGTGGGCGCCCGTGCCGCTGCGGCACCCGCCACGATCAGGACGACGCCGTACTCGGTACCTCGCTCGACCCGGACACCTACGACTACGAAGCGGCCGTTCTCTGGAACGCCCACGCCGGGCCGCTCTGGCGACGCTTCTCCACCTACCTGCGACGGGAAGTCGCCAAGCGCGCGGGCCTGTCACAACGCCGCTTCCGCGACCACGCCCGCGTCTCCTTCGCCAAGGTCGCCGAGTACCAGAAACGCGGTGCCGTCCACTTCCATGCCGTCATCCGCATCGACGGCCCCACCGGCGGCGACACCCCACCCCCGGCCTGGGCGACCGCCGAACTGCTCACCGACGCCATCGAGACGGCGGCGGCCAAGGTGCGTGTCGACGGCCCGGTCATCGACGGACGCACCCACACCTTCGCCTTCGGCCGCCAACTCGACGTCCGCACCATCCGCTCCGCCGACTTCAACGACGGCCAGGAGCTGACCGAACGCGCGGTCGCCTCGTACATCGCCAAGTACGCCACCAAGGGCGCTGAGACCGCCACGGGAGCTCTCGACCGGCCGCTCAAGTTCGCCGCCGAACTCGCCCAACTCGACATCAGCGACCACGCCCGCCGCCTCATCCGAACCGCCTGGACCCTCGGCGCACGCAAGGACCTCGGACACCTCCGCCTCCGCGCCTGGGCCCACATGCTCGGCTTCCGCGGCCACTTCTCCACCAAATCCCGCCGCTACTCCACCACCCTCGGCGCCCTCCGCGACGCCCGCGCCGAATGGCGCCGAGCCCAAGCGGCAGCCGCAGCACCTGAGCGCGAGACCGGCACGACGTACGTCCTCGCGCACTGGGTCTTCGCCGGAACCGGACTCTCCGACACCGAAACCTGGCTTGCCGAATCCCTCGAACCCGCCCCCGGAACAGAAGGAGAGCCGACCCGTGGCTAAGCGCCATCTCGCCGTCGTAGAAGCCGCCGCCGAACCGCGCGCTCTGCCTTCGCGGTACCTGACTCCTCTGGACGTTGCCGAGATCCTGGGCGTGCCGGTCGAGACGGTCTACCAGTGGCGGCGGAAGCGCACGGGGCCGCGTGGCTTCCGGGTTGGCCGGCATCTGCGTTACGACCCCGTGGACGTGCGGGCCTGGGTCGAGTCCTTGATGGAAGGGGCTGCTGCCTGATGGCCGGGCACGTCCAAGACCGCTGGTACAGAACGGAGACCGGGCCGGACGGGAAGGCTCGCAGGGTCAAGACGGAGCGGTACGGCACTGGGTCCCGCTACCGGGCCCGGTACATCGGGCCGGACGGCACCGAGAAGTCCAAGAGTTTCCCCGACCGGCAGAAACGGCTCGCTGATCAGTGGCTGGCGCACACTGAGGCCGACATGGCGCGGGGGCAGTACATCGACCCGCGTGCGGCTCGGATCACCTTCGAGCAGTACGCCGAGAAGTGGGTGACTCACGCGCCGGATCCGAACACCCAGGCGTCGATGGAGTCACAGCTTCGGTTGCACGCCTTCCCCTACCTGGGCTCGCGTCCGCTCGGTTCCTTCCAGCCTGCTCACATCCGTGACTGGGTGGGGAAGCTGCAAGAGAACGGCGTGCGGGGCTCGTACGCCCGGACGATCTACTCCAACGTGCGGGCCGCGCTGAGTGCGGCCGTGGACGACGGGCACCTTCCCCGGAATCCGTGTGCAGCTCGCTCGGTCCGGCCGCCGACGGTGGACGTCAAGCGCGTCGCTCCCTGGACACCGGAACGGGTCTTCGCCGTGCGGGCCGCCATGCCTGAGCGGTACCAAGCCATGGTCGACCTGGGTGGCGGCTGCGGGCTCCGCCAGGGGGAGATCCTTGGCGTCGCCGTCGACGCGGTCGACTTCGAGTCGGACACGCTTCACGTGGTCCAGCAACTGAAGCTGAGCCGGAGCAAGGCGGTGTTCGCTCCGCCCAAGGGCGGCAAGCTGCGGGATGTGCCGCTTCCTGGGCCGGTCGCTGATGCGCTCCGGGAACATATGAAGCGGTTCCCGCCGGTCGAGATCACCTTGCCGTGGAAGGTAGCGGACGGGCCTCCGGTGACCAAGCGGTTGATCTTCACCGGGCCGCGCGGCGGGCATGTCTGGCGGACTTCGCTCAACGAGGAGGTGTGGAAGCGGGCGCTGGCCTCGGCCGGGGTGATCCCCAAGCGCAAGCCGGGCGAGTCCTACGCCGAGTCCCGCGAGAACGGCATGCACGCGCTCCGCCACTTCTACGCCTCGGTGCTCCTGGACGCCGGCGAGAGCATCAAGGCCCTCGCCGAGTACCTCGGCCATTCGGACCCTGGTCTCACGCTTCGCGTGTACGCGCACCTGATGCCCTCAAGCCAGGAGCGCACACGCAAGGCAATCGCTCACGCGTACGACGAATTTCAGATCACACCCCGGACCTGAATCTCGCAAAGCGCTCCCGCTGCCACTCGAAACCCTAACTGGAAAGGCCCTGACTGGTATGTCAGGGCCTTTCGCCGTCTGCTTGCGCTTCGCACGGGGTCTCCGTGTCGTTGCCCTAGTCGGCCCTATGGGTGGAGGGCGACCGTCGGGTGCACCTGTGCCTCTAGGTCAGGATTGGTTCCGGATGAACTTGATGATCATGATGATGAAGCCGGGAAGGGCGAACCCCACCACGACCCCGGTGGCGATGGCCTCGAAGTACGACGAGTGATCCATCATCCGCTTGAGGGTCCCGGCTATGAAACCGACGAACCCCCCAGTCAGCAGGATGATGACAATCTCGTACTTCCGGAGCTTCTTGCCGCCGTCGTCTCCGTTGTGGCCGCCACTACCGCCAGAGTTGCTACCGCCACCGTTACCAACGTTCGGTACCGGAACCTGCGGGCTGCTGTGCGCCGCATTCATTTGCAACCGATCCTTCTTCAGCGCGCCTGCGAGGTGAGCTGTCGGATTCGGGCCGGTTGAGTTGCCCGGCCGCACCCCTGGGAGAGATGCGGCTTCACCCCTAGCCGACGCCTGTGAGCCGTCGGCACCTACCTTGGGTCCCCCGCTCCTGCCGTTCCCGTTAGTCATCGACTGGGCATCCGTGCGGCGGCAGGATTCGGCGCTCCGCCCGAACGGCCCCACCGAGTCTGCGGCGGGGGCTTGTCGTGATGGAGATCGTGACTCACAGATGCCCGAAAATCCCAACAGAACCGGGGGTTTGTGGTGTTACTCACCACTGGCACTCAGTGCCGTGTCGGTAGCGCCAATCGCCGCAGGTCACAGGGATATTGATGATGCGTCAGCTCGACAGGGCGGGAGTCCCTGGTAGATGCGCGTAGACCCGTTCGGGACGCCGTGTCAGAGCAAGGTCGTTGGGGTCGGACCCGAGGTCCAGGGGCTGGTAACTCAGTCCATCGAGACCGACACCCTAATGGCCCTCCTGGAGGGTGGCTCCAGGCGTATAACGAACGACAGGGGGTGCGTGCTGCCGGACACTGCGGCACGACGCCCAGGAGATGCCGCTCGCGCTCATCGGCACAGCCGGCGATGCACTCGCCATCCGGACCGACGCCCCACCGAGATCCCCGTCTCAGTGGCGCTGCTGTCGCCCTCGACATCCGGGTCCGCCGCTGGCTTCGTCGCACCTGACGGCCCACAGACGGCCCAGCCCCACCAAGAAGCCCCCTGCCAGCGGAGAACCCGCTGGTAGGGGGCTTGTTCGGCTCTGCTTACTTCTTCTTGCCCTGGTTCTTGACCGCTTCGATCGCTGCCGCGGCCGCCTCGGGGTCGAGGTACTTGCCGCCGGGGGTGACCGGGGTGAAGGAGGCGTCGAGTTCGTAGTAGAGGGGGATGCCCGTGGGGATGTTCAGGCCCGCGATGTCGGCGTCGGAGATGCCGTCGAGGTGCTTCACGAGGGCGCGGAGGCTGTTGCCGTGGGCGGCGACGAGGACCGTGCGGCCCGCGAGGAGGTCGGGGACGATGCCGTCGTACCAGTACGGGAGCATGCGGACGACGACGTCCTTCAGGCACTCCGTGCGGGGGCGCAGCTCCGGCGGGATCGACGCGTAGCGGGCGTCGCCCGACTGGGAGTACTCGGTGCCGTCCTCCAGCGGGGGCGGCGGGGTGTCGTACGAGCGGCGCCACAGCATGAACTGGTCCTCGCCGAACTCGGCGAGCGTCTGCGCCTTGTCCTTGCCCTGGAGGGCGCCGTAGTGGCGCTCGTTCAGGCGCCAGGAACGGTGGACGGGGATCCAGTGGCGGTCCGCGGACTCAAGGGCCAGCTGGGCGGTGCGGATCGCGCGCTTCTGGAGGGAGGTGTGCAGCACGTCGGGCAGCAGGCCGGCGTCCTTGAGCAGCTCTCCGCCGCGCGTCGCCTCCTTCTCGCCCTTCGACGTGAGGTTGACGTCCACCCAGCCGGTGAACAGGTTCTTCTCGTTCCACTCGCTCTCGCCGTGGCGGAGGAGGATCAGCTTGTACGGTGCGTCGGCCATGGCCCCGAGCGTAATCGACGGCCGGGAGACGTCGCCCATATGGCCGACAGGCGGACAGTTCCGGCGGGCAGGCCCACGGACAGCCCTGCGGACAGCCCTGCGGACAGCCCTGCGGATGGTTCCGGGGAGGCGGACGGTTCGGCGGACAGAACCATGGACAGTTCCGGGGGCGGTTCCGGCGGACACCCCAGTGATGGGGATCGGGGAGAGCTCGTCAGTTGACGGTGTTCGTTAATTGGGTGGTCGGGGGCGCGCCCGCGTTCGTAAGTTGTGTCCGCTGCTTTAGCCGCTTACGTCGTGGGGGACCGTCATGCCACTCGCCGCTGCCAGACGCGCTGTCCGGGAGTCCGTCTCGGGGCTTCCCCGCGAGTTCTGGTGGCTGTGGACCAGCACGCTCGTCAACCGGCTCGGCGCGTTCGTCGCCACCTTCATGGCGCTCTATCTGACGCTCGACCGCGGCTACTCCGCCTCGTACGCCGGTCTCGTCGCCTCCCTCCACGGGCTCGGCGGCGTCGTCTCCTCCCTCGGCGCCGGTGTCATGGCCGACCGGCTCGGGCGGCGGCCCACCCTGCTGATCGCCCAGTCCTCCACGGCCTTCTCGGTCGCCCTGCTCGGCTTCGTGCAGGACCCCGTCGCCATCGCCGCCGTCGCCTTCCTCGTCGGCGCCACCAGCAACGCCTCCCGCCCGGCGGTGCAGGCGATGATGGCGGACATCGTGCGTCCGGAGGACCGGGTCCGCGCGTTCTCCTTGAACTACTGGGCCATCAACCTCGGCTTCGCCGTCTCCTCCATGGCCGCCGGTTTCATCGCCGAGGTCAGCTATCTCGCCGGCTTCCTCATCGAGGCGGGTATGACCCTCGTCTGCGCGATCGTCGTCTTCCTGAAGCTGCCGGAGTCCCGCCCCGAGCGGACGACGGCGGAGAAGGCCGCCGCCGACGAGGTGGGTCTCGGGACCGTGCTGCGCGACCGGCGGTTCATGAGCGTCGTCGGGCTGTCCTTCCTCGTCGCGGTGATCTTCCAGCAGGGCGCGGTCGGGCTGCCCGTCGCCATGGGCGAGGCGGGCTTCACCCCCGCCGACTACGGCCTCGCCATCGCCGTCAACGGCGTGCTGATCGTCGCGCTCCAGATCCCCGTCACGCGGTTCATCGAGCACCGCGACGCCGGGCGGCTCCTCGTCATCTCGTCCGTGCTCGCGGGGTACGGCTTCGGTCTGACCGCCTTCGCCGGCTCCATCGGGGTCTTCGCCCTCACCGTCTGCGTGTGGACCCTCGCCGAGATCGTGAACGCCCCCACGCAGACGAGCCTCGTCGTCCGCCTCTCCCCCGTCCACGGCCGGGGCCGCTACCAGGGCATGTACACCATGTCCTGGTCCGTCGCCGCCCTCGTCGCGCCCGTCATGTCCGGTGTCGTCATCGACCGGTGGGGCGCGGAGTGGCTGTGGGGGCTGTGCGCGGTGGTGGGGACCGTGGCGGGTGCCGGGTACTGGCTGCTCATGCGGCGGATGCCGGAGGGGGGCCTGGGCGCGACGGTGGAGGACCCGTCCGGCGAGCAGGCGGTGAACGAGGCCAAGGGGGCGAAGGCGGCGAAGGGGGCGAACGTGGCCTCGGCGATCTCCGCGGCATCCAGTGCGTCTGCGGCATCCGGCACGTCAGCGGCATCCACCGCGGTCCCTGCCCCCGCTGCGTCCACCACCTTTACGACGTCCACGACGTCCACGACGTCCACGACATCCGTGGCCTCCCCCACGTCCGCAGCCTCCGCTGCGTCCGCCACCTCCCCAAGTCCCGCTCCCGGCGATCAGCTCTGACCGTCGCCCCCCGGGTCCCCTGATTCCACCGGGGCCACCGGGGTCCCCGCGTCCCGTGTCAGATGGCTGAACGCGTCCAGGTTGCGGGTGGACTCCCCGCGCGACACCCGCCACGCGTACTCCTTGCGGATCGCGGAGGCGAAGCCCAGTTCCAGGAGGGTGTTGAAGGCGCCGTCCGCCGCTTCCAGGACCTGGCCGAGGAGGCCGTCGATGCTCTCGGGGGTGATGGCGGCGAGCGGCAGCTTGGCGGTGACGTACACGTCGCCGAGCTGGTCGACGGCGTAACTCACCCCGTACAGCTTGAGGTTGCGCTCCAGGAGCCAGCGGTGGACGCCGGCCTCGTTCTCGTCGGGGTGGCGGATCACGAAGGCGTTCAGGGAGAGGGAGTGCCTGCCGACCAGCAGCGAGACTGTGGTGGAGAGCTTGCGCGTGCCGGGGAGCTTCACGACGTAGTTGCCGCTGCCCGGACTCTCCCACTCCAGCTCGGCCTCGGTGAGGACCTGCTCGATGATCGCCGCTGCGTCAGCCATGGGGCGAGCGTACCCGCCGGTAGTGGAGGGGTGCGGCGGCCGTGGGCGGGGCGGCATCGTGGTGTGCGGCCTACCCGTGGTGGGCCCGTAGTCCGTGCCGCCGGTGGTCGTGGGTCGCCGCCGTGTACACGTCGGCCGTGGCCTGCGCGGCCGTGTCCCAGCCGAAGGACTCGGCGTGGCGGGCGGCGGCCTCGCCCATGCGGGCGGTGAGGTCGGGGGTGTCGGCGAAATCGCGCAGCACGCGCGCGTACGCCGCCGGATCGTGCCCCTGGACCAGGAAACCGGTGTGTCCGTCGCGTACCGCGACCGGGAGCCCGCCGACCGCGGCCGCCAGCACCGGCGTACCGGCCGCCTGCGCCTCGATGGCGACGAGCCCGAAGGACTCGCTGTAGGACGGCATGACCAGCACGGACGCCGCCCGGAACCAGTCCGCGAGCTGTTCCTGACCGACCGGCGGCCGGAAGCGCACGACGTCGGCGATGCCGAGGCGCGCGGCCAGCTTCTGCAGCCCCTCCGGCTTGGCGAGCCCGCTGCCGCTCGGTCCGCCGACGACGGGCACGACGATCCTCGACCGCAGCTCGGGCCGCTCGCCCAGCAGGACGGCCACGGCGCGCAGCAGCACGTCGGGGGCCTTGAGGGGCTGGATGCGGCCGGCGAAGAGGGGGATCAGCGCGTCCTGCGGGAGGCCGAGGCGGGCGCGGGCCGCGGCGCGGCCGTCGGCGGGGCGGAAGCGGTCGAGGTTCACACCGGGGTGGACGACGGCGACCTTGGCGGGGTCGGCCTCGTAGTGGCGTACGAGTTCGTCGGCCTCCTCCGCCGTGTTGGCTATGAGGCGGTCGGCGGCCCGTACGACCTGAGTCTCGCCGATGACGCGGGCGGCGGGCTCGGGGGTGTCGCCGAGGGCGAGCGCGGCGTTCTTGACCTTCGCCATGGTGTGCATGGCGTGCACCAGGGGGACGCCCCATCGTTCGGCGGCGAGCCAGCCGACGTGGCCGGAGAGCCAGTAGTGCGAGTGGACGAGGTCGTAGTAGCCGGGGCGGTGCCCGGCCCACGCCTGCATCACACCGTGCGTGAAGGCACACAGCTGGGCGGGCAGGTCCTCCTTCGCCAGACCCTCGTACGGGCCCGCGTCGACGTGCCGGACGAGGACGCCGGGCGCCAGCTCGACCTTCGGCCGGAGGGCGGCCGTGGTGGCCCGGGTGAAGATCTCCACCTCGATGTTGAGCGCCGCGAGACGCTGCGCCAGCTCCACGATGTAGACGTTCATACCGCCGGCGTCGCCCGTGCCCGGCTGGTGGAGCGGTGAGGTGTGCACGGACAGCATCGCCACGCGGCGGGGCTTCCTGTGCAGTCTCAACCGGGACGCGGCGGTCGGAGAGCGTCGCCCGAGCCTGCTGACGTAGTGGCTCACGTGGCGTTCCTCCTTGCTGCGGGCATGCCGTTCGGAGGGCGTGCGGACCCTCTCGGCAGGGGGAACACCGGACGAGGCCGTTCCATTTCCTCTTTGCAAAAGAATTACCGATGCTCGCTCAACCGTTCGACGATGGAGGTGGACACCGGGCGTCCAGGGGTCCGTACGGCCGGGCGGGGGCAGGCCACCAGGCGCCCTCCGCCGCTCCGGGGCCGGGGTGGGCCAGGGCCCGGAGTCCCGCGCCCCGGCCACCCCCCGTACGCATACGCTCAGCCCATGGCACGACCCGTCGGCACGGTGACCCGAGGCACCACCAACCCCAACCGTCTGCGCCGCATGGACCGCTGGATCGCGGCGACCCACGGCGCCGAACTCCGCCGTGCCGCCACCCCCGTCGCCGTGGACCTCGGCTACGGCGCCGCCCCCTGGACCGCGCTGGAGCTGCTGCGGCGGCTGCGCGCGACAGCGCCCCGTACCGAGGTCGTCGGCATCGAGATCGACCCGGCCAGGGTCGCGGCGGCGCA
>NZ_LIQX01000354.1 GCF_001418475.1 Streptomyces ossamyceticus
GCCGTGACTCGGTGGTGGGGTGGCGCGTTGAGCGGGGCATGAAGAAGCGCAGCATGCTCGCCATCGCCTCCCTCGCCACCGGTTTCGTCGTCGCGGCCATCACGCCGTCACACGGCCTCGACGCCGCGGACACCCTCGGAAAGGCCGACGGGCTGAGCAAACTGGATGTCGAGGGAACCCTCGACACGGTCGGCAGGACCGTCGCCGACGACGGCCTGGCGGTCGGTAACGACGCTCTGGGGGGCACCTCGGGCAAGCAGGGCAAGGCCGGCAAGAAGGGCTGACGCCCTAGGTCGGGAGCGGCGGGTTCTCCCATCCGCCTCGCACGACACGGTGGCGGGTTCCCACTCGGTGGGAACCCGCCACCGTGTATTTCACCTCCTCATCAGCGGCTGGTTTCCGCGTCGTAGTGGAGGGCAAGCCTCAGGGGGTCAACAGAAGAGGGGGAACCGTGATCGTCTGGATCAACGGTGCGTTCGGTGCGGGGAAGACCACCACCGCACGGGAACTGATCGACCTGATCCCGAACAGCACGCTCTTCGACCCCGAGGTCATCGGCGGCGCACTGACGCACATGTTGCCGGCCAAGCGCCTCGCCGAGGTCGGCGACTTCCAGGACCTGCCGAGCTGGCGCCGGCTGGTGGTCGACACCGCCGCCGCGCTGCTCGCCGAGCTGGGCGGCACCCTCGTGGTCCCCATGACCCTGCTCCGCCAGGAGTACCGCGACGAGATCTTCGGCGGTCTCGCCGCCCGCCGCATCCCTGTACGGCATCTGCTCCTCGCACCGGCCGAAACGATCCTGCGGGAGCGAATAGCCGGGCGGGACATACCGCCCGACCTCCCCGACGGCGAGATGCGGATGCGTCAATGGGCGTACGACCACATCGCGCCCTACCGTGCCGCCCTCGGCGGCTGGCTCACGGCTGACGCCCATCTCGTCGACACGAGCGCCCTCACCCCGTATGAGACGGCGCGGCGCATCGCCGACGCCGTACGCGACGGGAACGTACCCGTGTGCGACATCGTGCAGACCCCCGAGCCGACCGCGGAGACCGTGGCCGCCGGGGTGCTGATGTTCGACGACGACGACCGGGTCCTGCTCGTCGACCCGACCTACAAGCCCGGCTGGGAGTTCCCCGGCGGTGTCGTGGAGCCCGGCGAGGCGCCGGCCCGCGCGGGCATGCGCGAGGTCGTCGAGGAGACCGGGATACGCCTCGACCACGTACCCCGGCTGCTCGTCGTCGACTGGGAGTCCCCCTCACCCCCCGGATACGGCGGACTGCGCCTCCTCTTCGACGGCGGCCGCCTCGACGCGGCCGGGTCCCAGCGGCCCGTACTGCCCGGCCCCGAGCTGCGCGGCTGGCGCTTCGTCACGGAGGAGGAGGCCGCGGGCCTGCTGCCGCCGGTCCGCTACGAACGGCTGCGGTGGGCCCTGCGGGCCCGGGAGCGGGGCGCCGCCTTCTATCTGGAGGCGGGCGCGCCCGTGTGACGGCCACCCTCGCCCCCACCCTGTGCGGGAGGCGCGTCCGGCGCCCCCGGTGGGCGGTGGTGCCGCACCGGGGACGCCTCGTCCGCTCAGCTCGCCGCGTAGTTCGTCAGGAACAGCGCCTCCGCGACCGCCATGCGCTCCAGCTCGTCCGGCGACACACTCTCGTTCACCGCGTGGATCTGCGCCTCGGGTTCGCTGAGGCCGATGAGGAGGATCTCGGCCCGCGAGTAGAGGGCGGCGAGGGTGTTGCACAGCGGGATCGAGCCGCCGTGGCCCGCGTACTGCATCTCCTGGCCCGCGTAGGCGACGGCCATGGCCGCGGCCATCGCCTCGTACGCCGGGCTGGAGGTGTCGGCGCGGAACGCCTGGCCGTGGCCGATCGGCTCGCAGCTCACCCGGGCACCCCACGGCGTGTGCGCCACGAGGTGGGCCTCCAGCAGCTTCATCGCCTCCTGGACGTCCACGCCCGGCGGGACGCGCAGCCCGATCAGCGCGCGGGCGCTCGCCTGGATCGACGGGGTCGCCCCGACCACCGGCGGGGCGTCGATGCCGAGCACGGTGGCGGCGGGGCGCGCCCAGATCCGGTCGGCGACCGTGCCGGACCCGACCAGTTCGACACCGTCGAGCACCTTGGCGTCCTCACGGAACCGCTCGTCGGCGTACTGGAGACCGTCCCAGGTTCCGTCGCCCGCGAGCCCGTCGACGGTCGTCGTGCCGTCGCCGGCGCGCAGCGAGTCGAGGACCCGGATCAGCGCGGCCAGCGCGTCGGGCGCCGCGCCGCCGAACTGCCCGGAGTGCAGGTTGCCCTCCAGGGCGTCGATCCGCACCCGCAGGAGGATCATGCCGCGCAGCGACGCGGTGACCGTCGGCAGCCCGGCACGGAAGTTGCCGGCGTCGCCGATGACCACGGTGTCGGCCGCGAGCAGCTCGGGGTGCTGTTCCGCGTACTGCTGGAGCCCGCCCGTGCCCATCTCCTCCGAGCCCTCGGCGATCAGTTTGACGGTGACGGGGACGCCGCCGTTCGCCTTGAGCGCGCGCAGCGCCAGCAGATGCATGATCACGCCGCCCTTGCAATCGGCGGCACCGCGCCCGTACCAGCGCCCGTCCCGCTCGGTCAGCTCGAACGGCGGCGAGACCCAGGCCGCCTCGTCCAGCGGCGGCTGCACGTCGTAGTGCGCGTACAGCAGGACGGTCTTCGCGCCCTCGGGCCCCGGTAGACAGCCGTACACGGACTGGGTGCCGTCGGGGGTGTCGAGCAGGGCCACGTCCTGGAAGCCCTCGGCGCGCAGCGCGTCGGCGACCCAGTTCGCGGCGCCCTCGCTCTCGCTCCTCGGGAACTGGTCGAAGTCCGCCACCGACTTGAAGGCCACCAATTCGGTGAGCTCCTCCTTCGCCCTGGGCATCAGTGAGGCGACGGTCTCGGCGACCGGGTTCGACGACATGGGCACGCTCCTCGTGGGTGCGACGTTGTGCTTCTGTGGGTGTGCGCGCGTACGCGCGTACCCGGTGTATCGGTGTAGGGCGCACGCGCTGCCGATCCTCCCACAGCGACTCTCGGTGACGACCGCCGTAGGATGCGTGGGAAAGGTGCGGCAGGCGGCTGGATCGGGAGCAGTAGACCATCGTGAGCAGCGAGAACTCTTCGGCGGACGACGTGCAGCGGGTGTGGGACGTCGTCGTGGTGGGCGCGGGGCCCGCGGGGGCTTCGGCCGCCTACGCGGCGGCGGTCGCGGGACGCAGCGTCCTGTTGCTGGAGAAGGCCGAACTGCCCCGGTACAAGACCTGCGGCGGCGGCATCATCGGCCCCTCGCGGGACGCGCTGCCCCCCGGCTTCGAACTGCCCCTCAAGGACCGCGTGCACGCCGTGACGTTCTCCCTCGACGGCCGCTACTCCCGCACACGCAAGTCCAAGCAGATGCTCTTCGGGCTGATCAACCGGCCCGAGTTCGACCAGCAGCTCGTCGAGCACGCCCAGAAGGCGGGCGCCGAACTGCGGACGGGTGTCACGGTCACCCGCGTCGAGCAGCACGGTTCTGCCGTACCGGACCGCCGCACGGTCGCCGTCGTCCTCCAGGGCGGTGAGACGCTGCTGGCGAGGGCCGTGGTCGGCGCGGACGGCAGCGCCAGCCGCATAGGGGCGCACGTCGGTGTGAAGCTGGACCAGGTCGACCTCGGTCTGGAGGCGGAGATCCCCGTCCCGGAGACCGTCGCCGAGGACTGGAAGGGCCGCGTCCTCATCGACTGGGGCCCCATGCCCGGCAGTTACGGATGGGTCTTCCCCAAGGGGGACACGCTGACGGTGGGCGTGATCTCCGCCCGCGGCGAAGGCGCCGCCACCAAGCGGTACTTGGAGGACTTCATCGGACGGCTCGGTCTCGCCGGTTTCGAACCCAGCGTCTCCTCCGGTCACTTGACGCGCTGCCGCGCCGACGACTCGCCGCTCTCCCGGGGGCGGGTGCTGGTGTGCGGGGACGCGGCGGGGCTGCTGGAGCCGTGGACGCGTGAGGGCATCTCGTTCGCGCTGCGCTCGGGGCGGCTCGCGGGGGAGTGGGCGGTCCGTATCGCCGAGGCGCACGACGCGGTGGACACCCGGCGGCAGGCGTTGAACTACGCGTTCGCCGTGAAGGCCGGCCTCGGTGTCGAGATGAGCGTGGGCAAGCGGCTGCTGATCGCCTTCGAGCGGCGGCCCGGCCTGTTCCACGCGGCGCTCACCGGCTTCCGGCCCGCGTGGCGCGCGTTCGTCGACATCACGCGCGGCTCCACGTCGCTGGGCGAGATCGTGCGCACCCACCCGATCGCCCAGCGCGCGCTGACGG
>NZ_LIQX01000355.1 GCF_001418475.1 Streptomyces ossamyceticus
GTCTCCGCCCTGCGCAGGGCGGAGACACCCGCCGACCGCCGCAAGGCCGACGCGCGCTTCCACATCGAGGTGGCCGTGGCCTCGCAGTCGGTGAGACTGACCCGCCTGGAGGTGCGTTTGCAGGCGGAACTCGGTCCCTTGCTGTGGCTGCCGGCCCTCGACGCCCCCGACGTCTCGGGGTGGGCCGACCAGCACCATGAGATCCTGGTCTCGATCGCCGCCGGAAACGCCTCCGCCGCCCGCAGGCTCGCGGAGGAGCACACCGTCGCAGGCGCCCACCACCTCGTACGCACCCATCTGCGGTTGACCGACTCCTGATCCCCCGGTGGCGGCACGCCACCCGTTGCCCCGACGGAGCAGTGATGACCAGCAACGCAGCGACCGGCATCGTCGGATGCGCCAACTCCCTCCGCGTCGCGGTGGAGTCCGTGTTCTCGTCGCTGAGCGTCCTGGACGCAGCGGCGCAAGCCCTCCTGAGCACGGCGATCCCGCACGGCGGACAGCCGAGGAGCGAAGATCTCGTGCCACTGCGGCCGGTGATCCAGTCGGTGCTGGCCGCGCAGGAGGGACGTTTCAACGGCACGGGAGTGGTCATGGCACCGGAGGTGCTGTCCGACGCCCGTTTGCATCTGGAATGGTGGCAGCGGGCCGGCCAGAAGGGCTTCCGGCCGCTGCGCCTGGACCTCAATCCTCGCAGCGAGAACTACTACGACTACACACTCAAGCCGTGGTTCGCGATCCCCCGGGACGAGGGCCACGGCACGGTCATGGGTCCGTACGTCGACCTGCACGGCGCCGACCTCTATCTCCTGACGTTCGCCCTTCCGCTGATGGCGGACGGCAGGTTCGTGGGCGTGGTGGGGGCGGACGTACCGGTGAGCGGTTTCGAACAGCTCGTCGTACCAGCACTCAAGCAACTCGGCTGCGACGCCGTCGTGATCACGGGCGAGGGGCGGGTGCTCGCGGCGAACACGCCCGTTTGGGCGGTGGGCGCCCTGGCCCGGGACCTGTTGCCTGAGGAAGCGGGCACGGAACGAGCACGCGTGCACACCCCTGAGGTCGACTGGAGCGTGGTGCGCGTCGACGCCCCGCACTGAAGCATCACCCGGGCACGCGAGATGGGTGCCGCCCTGCCTGTGACAGGGGCGGCACCCATGCGTGATGGTCATGCCGGAACGGCGACGCCCGTGTCCACCAGCTTGCGGTAGTGGGGAGACCGGGCCGGAAGGTTCACGGTGACCACTCCCACGAGTGCGGCACCTCGCCGGTAACCCACCGCGACGCCCTTCGCCAGATCGGAGGGGGCCGACAGCACCCCCTCCAGGACTTCCACGCGGTCGGCCAAGGCCGGGGCGCCGAAGCTCTGCAGGCGGAGGTCGAACTGGTCGCTCCAGAAGGTCGGCAGGGGCGTGAACTGCTGCTCGTCCACCGTCTCTGCGGCGAGATGGGCCGCCAGCGTGCGGGCCGCGCGGCGGGCCGTCTCCGTCGGCATGCACCAGTGCTCCACCCGGCGCGCCGTTGTGTCGAAGCGGGGGTTGGGGAAGCGTGCGACATCCCCCACCGCCACGACGTCCGGGCGACCCTCGACGCGCATCAGGTTGTCGCACAGAAGGCCGTCGGACAGATCGAGTCCCGTGCCCTGCAGCCACTCCACGTTGGCGTACGAGCCCACGGCCTCGACCACGACGGATGCCCGCAGGACCGTTCCGTCGTCGAGCTCGACGTCGGTCACCCGCTCGCCTCCGTGCAGCGCGGCCACGACCCTGCCGAGACGGAAACGCACTCCCTCGGCCTCGTGCCGGCCCTGGACCAGCAGGCCCAGCTCGTCACCCAGGACACGTCCCATCGGCACCCCAGCGGGCTCGACTACGGTGACGTCGCAACCGAGCCGCCTCGCCGTGGCCGCGACCTCGCAGCCGATGAATCCCGCGCCCACCACCACGACCCGGGCGCCCGGGGTGAGCTCCGCGCGCAGGCCCACGGCGTCCCCGACGGTGCGCAGCACGTGGCGGCCGCGGCTCGGCTCCGGCATGGGCAGGCGCCGGGGCCGCAGACCGCTGGCGACCACGAGACCGTCGTACGAAAGCGTCGTACCGTCGGCGAGCCCCACGGCCCGCCGCTCCAGATCTGCCGAGACCGCCGGTACGCCGAGCCGCCAGTCGACGTCGTCCAGGGACGCCCGTCTGCGGAAGGCGAGTGCGGCATGTGCTTCGGCCGGGTCGGTCGCCTGCCCCGCCAGCACTTCCTTCGACAGGGGCGGACGGTTGTAGGGCAGATGGGGCTCCGCTCCCACAACGGTGATACCGCCGTCCCACCCGGCCGCCCTGAGCTGTTCCGCGGCCCGCAGGCCGCCCATCGAGGCCCCGACGATCACTACCTGTCGGGACACCTCAGTCCTCCAGGGTGATGGCCTGCTCGGGGCAGACGTCCGCGGCGTCCTCCACGTCCTGGCGCAGCCGTTCGTCCGGCTCGGTCACCCAGGTCAGCTTGCCGTCGTCGCCGAACGCGAAGGCGTCGGGGGCGGCGATGACGCACTGTCCGTGGTCCTGACATTTGTTGAGGTCGACACAGATCTTCATGTCCGTTGCTTCTTCCGTGGGGCGTGGCGGGGTGGTGAGGCCAGTGGGTCAGTTGCCGGGGGTGAAGCGGAGAGGCATTTCGATGGGTCCGGTGTTGCCGCTGGCCGGCAGCCAGGTGGCGGTGCCGTCGATCCGCGGTTCGCGCAGGCGGCGGGCGAGCAGGGGCAGTGCCTCACTCATGTCGCTGCGGGCGACGAAGTGGCCGAGGCAGTGGTGGGCGCCGCCGCCGAAGCCGAAGTGCGGAGGGCGTTCGGCGGTGATGTCGAAACCCGGATCCGGGATGGCGGCCGGGTCGGTGCCGGCGACCTGGGAGAACAGGTGGACGGTGGTGCCCTTGGCGATGTCCACGCCCTCGTAGGTGAAGTCCTCGACGGCTTCGCGGGTCACCCAGGTCACGGTGGGGTTGACCCGCATGACCTCCTCGACGGCGGCGCCGCCGAGGTCCGGCCGCTCGGCGAGCAGGCGCCACTGGTCGGGGTGCCGCATGAACGTCTGCAGCGCGAGGCCCAGCTGGTTGCGGGTGGTGTCCATGCCGCCGAAGATCAGCAGGACGAGCATGATCCGCAGTTCCTCGTGGCTGAGGCTGTCCTCGTCGCGTTGGGCGAGCACCAGGCGGCTGACGAAGTCCTCGCCGGGGTTCACCCGTCGGTCGGCGATGAGGTCGTCGGCGTAGCCGTACAGGCCCTCCAGGGCGGCCTCGATCTTCGGCAGGTCCTGCTTGAACGTGACGCCCAGGGCGAGTCCCATGTCCGACGACCAGGTCGCGATCGTCTTCCACTCGCTCTGTGGGATGCCCAGCATCATGCAGATCACGCGGGCCGCGTACGGCTCGGCGAACTGCGAGACGAACTCACACCGGCCCTCGTCGTGGAAGGCGTCGATGAGTTCCTCCCCCAGTGCGCGGAACTGCGGGCCGAGCGAGCCGATGAGTCTGGGCGAGAAGGCGGGGTTGACCAGCCGGCGCAGCCGGGCGTGGTCGCCGCCCTCCTTGTTGAGCAGGACGTGCCCCCACCAGTCGGCGAAGGGGCCGGTCACGCCGTTGTGCCGGGGCCAGGCGTGGCTGCCCTGGCGCAGCCGCCGGTCCTTGAGAAGCGTCTTGACCGCGTCGTAGCGGAGCGCGGCGAGTCCGTAGTTCGTCCGCGCGCACCAGCTGCGGGCGCGGGCGGCCACGACCTCGTCCGACGTCATCGCGAAATCGGGGTCGGCGACATTGAGGAACGGCAGTTCCCGGGTGCTGGATACCGCCATGGTGACGGCCCTCCTTGTGATGGTCTCGTCAGGCTGCGGCCACGGCGGCGCGGGCCATGTCGACATGTGCGGTGAACAGCGCCTGTTGCTCGGCGACCAGGTCGGCGTTGTCCTCGGGATGCCACTGGACGGCGAGGACGGGGGCGGTCTCGTGCTCGACGACCTCGATCACGTCGTCGATCGCGCGCCCGGTCACGGTCAGGCCGGTGCCCAGACGCCGGATGGCCTGGTGGTGGTAGGAGGAGACGACGACGTCGTCGCTTCCCATGACCTTGGCCGTTCGGCTGCCGGAAGTCAGGGCGACCCTGTGGTAGCCGTCGCGGTGGGGCACACAGGTCTCCGCCAGGTCCGCGATCAGGTCACCGCCCAGGGCGACGTTGAGAACCTGCATGCCGCGGCAGATGGCCAACAGGGGGATCCGGTCGGCCACGACCTGTCGGGCCACAGCCAGGTCGAACACGTCCTGGATGTCCTCGGCGGTGTAGGTCGACAGGCCGCGCCGGGAACCGCCGTAGCGCCGGGGGTCGACATCCGCTCCCCCAGGCAGCAGGACGCCGTCGAAGCGAGCCAGCAGCGGTCCCACCGGCTGGCTGTTGGGCGGCAGGATCACCGGATCCCCTCCCGCCCGGAAGACGGCTTCGAGCACCTTCTCCGCGGCGGCCACACCGCGTCGCCGCAAGCCCTTGACCTGCGGGGAGGGCATGCCGGTCACGGCGATCAACGGCCGCATCGGGCTTCTCCCCCGTCCGACGCCGGCACCCCCGCGAAGGGGTAGGCGAGGTTCGGCATCCATCGCTTCCACACCGCCTCCAGGCGGCCGTCCCACGCCACTTCCGACAGCGCGGCGTCGAGCGCGTCAAGGAGGCCGTCGTCGCCCTTGGCGACACTGATGCCCCAGGCGTTGCGGGTGGACACGGTGAACGCGATGCGCAGGTCCGGCTGTTCGGCGAGCGGCACGAGGGCGACGTCGTCGTCGACGAAGGCGTCGATCTCGCCGAGCCGGAGGGCGGCGACCATGTCGCCCAGGACGTCGTCACTCGAACCGGCGAAGGGCACCAGTTCGACGTCCTCGAACGTCTCGGCCAGGGCCATGTTGGTGCTGCCCGCGATCGCCCCGACCCGGCGTCCCGCGAGGTCGTCGGGGCCGGTGACCGTGCTGTCCGCGCGTGTCAGGACGGACTCGTCGAAGACCGCGTACGGCCGGGTGAAGTCGACCAGGCGCCGGCGCTGCTCGGTGATGCCCTGGCCGCACAGGATGGCGTCGCCGTTGCCGGCGTTCAGGTGCGGTACGAAGTCGGCCCACGCGCTGAAGACCCAGCGCACCGGCCGTCCGAGGACCTCGCCCAGCAGCAGGCCGACCTCCGGCTCGAAGCCGAGCCGTTCGCCGTCCTCTCCGGTCCAGAAGAGCGGCCGGGCGTCCAGGTCGGCGCAGATGATGCGCAGTTCGTTCGCGTCGTTCGCGCTCACGGCAGGTACTCCAGGTACATCTCGCGGTCCCAGTCGGTCACGGCCCCGCAGGAGCGGGCCCACTCGTCGGCCTTGAGCCGGCCGAAGAGAGTGGCCAGTTCCTCGGGGAAGGCGGAGCGGACGACCTTGTCGCGTTCGAACGCTGCGAGCGCGTCGCCGAGGGTGAGCGGCAGTGCCTCCTCGGCAGGACTGCCCCCGTCGTCGTAGCTGCTGGAGGTCTGCGGCTCGCCCGGGTCGAGCTCACGCTCCAGGCCGTCCTGCATGGCGGCCAGGAGCGCGGCGTGGGAGAGGTACGGGTTGACGCTGGCGTCGGGGAGCTTGTACTCCAGGCGGCCGTTGGAGGACAGCCGGACCGTGCAGGTCTTGTTGTCCAGGCCCCAGTTGACCCGCGAGGGGGCGAACTGGCCGGCGTCCCAGAAGCGCTTGTAGGAGTTGACCGTGGAGGCCATCACCGCCATGGAGCCGGGCACGTGGGTCAGCAGTCCGCCCAGCGCGTGGCGTCCGCGCTCGGTCAGGTGCAGCTCACGCCGTCCGGCCTCTTCCAGGATGTTCTCGTCGCCGTGCCAGAGGCTCAGGTTGTGGTGGCAGCCGTTGCCCATGCTGCCGGTGGTCGGCTTCGGCATGAAACTCGCGGTGACGCCGAACTCCCGGGCGACCTGCTGGCAGATCTGGCGGTAGGTGATCAGACGGTCGGCGGTCAGCTCGCAGGAGTCGTACATCCAGTTCAGTTCGAGCTGTCCGGCGTCCTCGTAGTCGCCCTCGATCATGTCCAGGCCCATGGCCTGCGCGTAGTCGATGAGCTTCTGGTAGATCGGCCGCATCAGCTCGAGGTTCCCGGCGTGATACGCGGGGCTTGCGCCCGGGCGGACCTTGACCTCCAGCGACGGGCCGAGCCACGTCATCTCCGGCTCGCACCCCGACTTCAGGCGCAGCCCCGTAGCCGCCGTGAAGGCGTCGTGGAGCCGGAAGAGGTTGCCGCGCGGGTCGGTCGCCAGCGGCTCACCGCCGCGTACCGGCACATGGGAGGGCTCGTAGAGGCGACAGAGGAACCGGCCCACGGACGGGTCCCAGGGCAGCACCCGGAAGGTGTCCGCATCGGGCATGGCCGTGAACTCGGCGGCGGCCGCGCCACCACCGAGCAGCTCGCCGTGCCGGTCCGCCTGAAGGTCCGAGACGGCGGTGCGGTGGAACTGGACGCCGCGCTCCAGGTTGCGGCGCAGATGCTCGGCGGGCACCACCTTGGCCAGCACACGGCCGGTGAGCGTGACGACCTGGTAGTAGACGTACTTCACGCCGCTCGCGGCGACCTGCTCGGTGAGATCTCGCAGGAGCCGCTCTTGCGAGTTGGTCTCCCTGTGTCCGTCCAACGCCGTTGCCGTCATGCACGGCCTCCTCGATCGGTTCCTGCGGCTGCCCGGCAGCCGACATTCGTGCGCCCGACGCGAGCGCATCGCACTCGAAAGATTTAAGCTCTAGTTTTGCAGGTATACAAGACCCATGAGGCCGCCAATCCAGACGGCGGAAGCGCAGAGGCCGAGCTGACGCTCAGCACTCACGCACCTACGGACAGCTGCCTCGAACCCTGGTTCTGCGACATGACCCGCGCGTCACAAGGTCGGGCTGGAAGGCACGGATCAACCCGCCGCTCGCCCCGCCGGCGCCGAATACAGTCTTGATGCAGCCCCGTCAGGACAGTCGTTTGCGGCCCGCCGTCGCCTCTCGAAGCCGTGCCGAGGGCGCAGTCGTCACACGAACGCGACATGCGAGCGGCGCTCATCACCACGAATCACTTCGGCCCGAGATCCGGGCACACACCCGGACCAGCCGTCCGCAGCCGTCGCAATCGGAGCTGTTTTCGCTGATCAAGCTACATTCCGTCAGGTGCCTGTCTCACAGCAGATTCACGACTCCGGTACGGGGATTCGAAGAACACAGCTTGGTTCTTGCCTGCGGTTTTGGCTCGGTACAGGGCGATGTCAGCGTCCCGCAGCGCTTCTGCCAGCGTGGTCGGCCTGGTGATGCTCCGTGCTCCGATGCTTGTTGTCACGTGAACCGAATGGCCATGGGTGAGGGTGAAGGAGTCCTTGAAGGAGTCGAGGATCCGGACGGTGTAGTCGTACAGTGCGCTCGCGCCCATGCCTTCCACGAGCAGTGCGAATTCGTCCCCGCCGAGCCTCGCAACGATGTCCTGCTCGCGGACCCTGCCTGTCAGCCGCCGTGCGACGCCGACGAGCAGTTCGTCGCCGGACGGGTGGCCCAGCGAGTCGTTGACTTCCTTGAAGCCGTCGAGATCGAGCATCAGCAGTCCGGCGGGGCAAGTGGCGGAGCACCGGCCGAGAGCGGATTCCAGGCGCTCGTCCAGCAGCACTCGATTGGCCAGACCCGTCAACGGGTCGTGGGTCGCCTGATGGCTCAGCTGCTTTTGGAGCTCTTCCTGCTCTCGCAGTGATGCTGCGAGGTCGTGGGCCTGCGTTCGCGCTTCGATGGCCCTGCTCTGGGCGTACTGGGCCAGGAACGCGATGCGCAGCACCAACAGCAGCGAAAGGGTCGCCAGCATGCCGACGATCACCGTGACGTTCACGGGCTGGTACCGGATACCCCCGACATTGGCCACCATGATCAACGGCCCCACCAGGATGAGCGTGATCAGGATCGACAGTCGCCGCCGGGGCATGCTCTCCTCGCCGTCCGACAGTTGTGTCGGACGGCCGACCGACGGGTGCAGCACCGCAGCCCCCAGAAGGAGAGAAGAGACCATCCACCCCACTTCGGACACGTCCTCCGCGATCGCGGTCCCGGTCGTCGCCAACGTTCCGTAGTAGAGGCCGTCGGCGGCAAGGAGGGCCAACAGCCATCCGGTGCACAGAAGCAACGACGGAGTGCGCTTGCCGGTGGCGAGCACCAGCCGCGCGGCCACGGACAACAGCACCAGGTCGGCGACGGGATAGGCGATGGACACCGCGAGCGGCCACGCGGACAGCTCGCTGCGCAGGTAGGGGGCGATGATGAACGCCCACGACAGGATGCAGAACCCCAGCGTGACGATTCCCGCGTCCAGCAGCCCCGCTAAGTGCAGACGGCCTGACTGCTGCCGTGCCAATGTCACCAGGCCCGCGGTGAACAACAGGTAGCTGCTCAGGTACAGCATGTCGGCCACACCCGGGAACGGAACGTCTGCGTCGCGGACCTGGTACATGCCCCAGATCGCGTCCGCCACCGTGTACGGCGCCATTGCCGTCGCGAGGAGACACCACGGAACGAACGATGGGGGCCTGTTCCTGGTGAGTCCCATTGCTATCGCGAAGACGACTGAGGTGGCTACCAGCACGGGCAGCATGAAACGCGCCGAGGAGGAACTGACCAGATAGATGATGATGATCGTGGTTCCTGCCGCCACATAGGCCCAGACCGCCGCATCACGGCGGGCGGGTGACATGCCTTGAACCTTGCCCACAGATTCTCCTTCCCTCCTCTGGCCCCTACGCGCCCGGGCGGCAGTGTGCGGGCGGCTCCTCAACCAGGTTCGCGGCCGGGAGTTCGGAAGCGGAGCGTCTCGAGAGTGCGACAGGTTTGGTCGAGTTCGTCCTGGAGGCGGGGAGCGATCTCGGCCAGTGAGGCCGGGTGTCCGGCACGCGCGTGCTCTTCCAACTCCCGGCAGCGGGCGGCGAGGCCCTCGGCGCCCATGTTGCCGGCCGCGCCTTTGAGGCTGTGGGCCTGATCTGCGATCTCCTGCGTGTCGTGGCGGTCGAGCGCGTGGAAGAGTGAACTGGTCATCTCTGGGGCCCGGACGAGGAAGTGGTCCACCAGCCTGTCCACCAGTTCGTGCTCGGCCGGGGTGCCGGTGCCGCGTAGTTCGTCAAGCCGCTGCTCGATGGATGTGCGCAGGTCCTCGTTGTCCGCCCGTGGGTCGGCGGGGCGGACCCAGTGCGCGAGGGCTTGTTCCAGGGCGTCGGCGCTGACGGGTTTGGAGATGTAGTCGTCCATGCCCGCGGCCAGGCACCGTTCCCGGTCCTCGGCGAGGGCGCTGGCGGTCATGGCGATCACCGGCAGGTGACGGCCGTGTTCCCGTTCCCGGCGGCGAAGTTCCTGGGTGGCGCTGTAGCCGTCCATCCGGGGCATATGACAGTCCATGAGTACGGCCTGATAATTGCGTTCCTCGGTCATGCGCAGGGCCTGGGCGCCGTCGGCGGCGATGTCCGTGCTGTAGCCGAGCCGGGTGAGCATGCCCTGGGCGACCATCTGGTTGATCTCGTTGTCCTCGACCAGCAGGAGATGGCCCCGGTGGGCGGGCCGGGGCGGGCCGGGGCGCTGCGCCTTCGGAGCCGCTGCGGCCACCGGCGTTGTCCGGGTGGTCACTTCGACCAGGGCGTCCAGGAGCTGTGACTGGTGGACGGGCTTGGACAGGCTCTGGGCGATCCCCGCCGCCTGCAACTCGGCTGCGGGCGGCGGGGAGCCGGAGGTGAGCAGCAGCATGTGCACGCGGGCGAAGTTCTGATCGGTGGTGATCCGGCGGGCGAGTTCCAGGCCGTCCATGTCAGGCATGTGCATGTCGACGAGGGCGAGGTCGAAGGAGCGACCGGCGGCCTCTGCCTCGTGCAGAGCCACCAGCGCCTGGGGGCCGCCGGCGACCATGACCGGCTGAATGTGCCATCTGCGCAGCTGCGTGTCGAGGATCAGCCGGTTGGTGTCATTGTCGTCGACGACCAGGACCCGCAGCCCGCGAAGGATGTCGGGGTGCGGTGGGGCCGGGGGTTGTTCGGGGGCGTCGGGTGCGCGAACCGGTACCACGAAGGAGAAGGTGCTGCCCTGGCCGGGCCGGCTGTTGACGCCGATGGAGCCGCCCATCGCCTCGGTGAGCCTGCGGCAGATGGCCAGGCCCAGACCGGTGCCTCCGTAGCGGCGGGTGGTGGAGGCATCGGCCTGGGAGAAGGCGTCGAACATCCGTGCCTGATCGGCCCCGGCGATACCGATGCCTGTGTCGGCCACCTCGAATTGCAGCCACGGCACCTGCTCCGCGGGTGAACGGGACGGGGCCGGGCGGGCACGAAGCACGACCTCGCCGGAATGGGTGAACTTCACCGCGTTGGACGCCAGGTTGAGCAGGATCTGCCGCAATCGGCCGGCGTCGCCGAACACCATCGCGGGCAGGTCGGGATGGCAGTCGCTGAGCAGTTCCAGACCCTGGGCCTGCCCGGTCTGCGCCACCAGCGAGACGACCTCCTCCACCAGCACCTGCGGGCTGAAAGCGACCTCGTCCAGTTCGAGCTTGCCCGCCTCCAGCTTGGAGAAGTCCAGGATGTCGTTGATCAGCGACAGCAGTGCCGTGCCGGCGGCATGAATGCCCTCGGCGTAACGTCGCTGCTCGGCATCCAGTTCGGTGCCCAGCAGCAGGTCGCTCAGCCCGATGACGCCGTTCATGGGGGTGCGGATCTCGTGGCTCATGGAGGCGACGAACTGCGACTTCGCCTGGGACGCCTCGATCGCCTGGTCGCGGGCCTCCGCCAGAGCGGCTTCGGCCTGTTTGCGCTCGCCGATGTCCCGGATGAAGGCGTTGAAGCAGCGCGCCTTCGCCGACTTCAGCCGCCACACCGCCAGTTCGACCGGGATCTCGTGGCCGTCGCGATGACGGGCGGTGAGTTCGATCTGACGGCCCAGCACATGAGCCTCTCCGCCGGCCAGCACCCGTTGCAGACCGGCCCTGTGCGCGGCGTGGTACCGGTCAGGGATGATCGTCTCCGTCAGCGGACGGCCCACCGTCTCGCGGTGACTGAACCCGAACAGCCTCTCTGCGCTCAGGTTCCAGTCGATGACCAGGCCGTCCTCGTCGATGGAGACGAAGGCGTCCCGGGCGGTCTCGATGACCGAACGAGCCTGATCCTGCAAAAGCCGCAGCGCTTCCTCCCTGCGCCGCTGGCCTTCCGCCTCCCGGACGAACCCGCGTACTTCGATCGGCTCGCCTGCGGGTCCCCGCACCACCCAGGACGTCAACTCGGTCCACATCGAGTGCCTGTCGGCATGCCGCAGACGCAGACACACCGACACGCGGCCGTCGCGGAGCAGATCCCGCTCCGCCCACTCGAATTCCTCCATATCGGCCGGATGGACCCAGGACTCCAGTGAGGTCCCCACGATCTCCTCGGCCGGACGGCCCAGCAATGCCTGCCCCGCGGCGGACACCTCCTGGTAGACGCCCTCCATCGTCCGGCGGAAGACCATGTCCGGAGAGTTCTTCAGCAGCAGCCGAAACCGCTCCTCGTCATCGGCCGCATACTGCCTTGGCCCGGCTTTCGACTCCGGCTCCATCGTCCGCCTCCACATGTCAGGCACGGCCACAAGGCGCGGCCGGGACCACCGAACAGACCGGTCACGACGGTTTCGGTGCGGCGTGCGATGACGGAGATCAAGCGATCCGCTCGTCGGACATTTCCAGCAAAGAATGGTCCGCTGAAGATCGCAAATCGAGGAAGCGGACACCGAGCCGGGGTTGCGGTCGGACTACGGCCATCCGAGTAGCCCGGTTGCCGGGCACCCTCATGCCCAGGGCTTTCGGTGCCGGCCTTCTGAGGGCCGACGCGCACATACCGGACTGCCCCTGCGGGGCTGGACACTGAGGTCCGGTCAGGGCGCGGTCGGCGTGCCGGGCACACGGGGAGGCCGCGGGACGGCGCCGTTCAGGGGAGCCCGCCACAGCGTCCGAACCGGTGAGCGGCAGCCGGGCGGTGATCGTGGTACCCCGGCCCTCTTCGGAGCTCACCTCCGTCCGGCCGCCATGGTTCGCCACGATCGTGTCCACGATGGTCAGGCCCAGACCGGTATCCGGGATGGCCTGTTCGGTGGCGTTCGAGGCGCGGAAGAACCGCTGAAAGAGCGTCTCCCGCTCGGCCGCGGGGATGCCGATGCCGGTGTCGCTCACGCTCAGGGCCGCCTTCCCGTCCTGCGCGTCGGCTCGTACGCTCACTTTCCCGCCCCCGCGGGTGAACTTCACCTTGGTCACGGACCACGTCCGCCGGGGGCGTCGGTATGCGTTCTTGCTCCTCGCCGGGCAGGTGACCGCTCTGGGTCAGCTTGAACGCCACCAGATCACGGATGTCCGCGTCGTCGTCGGCTACCAGGACATGAGCAACTACTCCTTCTGTGACTCCTGGGACTCCTGGGCCAGGGAGCTTCGGTAGGAGTCCACGAGCCGTGCCACGGCCGACTACCGGAACGGTTTGGCCAGCACCTCGTCCGCGACGCCGATCAGATCTTCCGGGTCGAGCACCGAGGAGACGACCAGACGGCATCCCCTCGTCCGCTTGTCCGCCCGCAACCTGCGGACGACTTCCCGTCCGTCGATGCCGGGCAGCAACACGTCGACGACCGCGATGTCCGGAGGGTCGCCGAAGGCGAGCCCGAGCCCCTCTTCTCCCGAACAAGCTAGAACCAATAGTTCATTTTCACCACATATGGCCCAACGATCCCGCTGGACACCGCCCACCCATCACCGACTGTGATGAACAGGCGGCAGAGGACGGCAGAGGAGCAGGCCCGGGCGCCGGGCAGCGCGACGAACACGGTCAGCGCGATCCCGCCGGCCGGGCGAGGCGGCGGGCGGGCAAGGTGGCGGTGGGCATCGGGAGGCTGTCACGCGCGGTGCGGCGGAGGTGTCGCACGTACTGCTCTCGCGGGAGGAGAATGCAGCCGAGGTCGCGGACGTGCGGGCTGTCCCGCTGCGCGTCGAGCAGTTCGCCTCCGGCCTGTGCGAAACGCGCGGCGAGGTCGCTCACCGCGACCTTCGAGGCGCCGGGACGCCGGAAGAACATCGAGTCCATGCTGAAGACCGGTCCGACCCTGAGGCCGAAGACGCCGCCGATCAGATTGCCGTCCTCCCACACCTCGATGCTGTGCGCGTGACCCAGTTCGTGCAGGCGGATCAAGCTCGCGATCAGCTCTTCGGTGAGCCACAGCGGGACACGGTCGCCGCGGCATTCGCGGACGACCCGCTCGAACTCGCGGTCCAGGCTGGTCGACCACGGCAGCCGGTTGCGCAGCCGCCGGGCGAGACTCCGGCTCAGGTGGGCAGCCGCGACGGGCAGCACCGGCCTGGGGTCGGGTGACCACCACGAGACGGCGAAGGGATCGGCCCATTCCTCCCCCACGAGCCGGATGCCGCCCTCCTGGACCTGATCGGCGAAGACCACTTCGTTGAGGGCGCGGGTGTACTCGTCGGATGCCGGGAACGGATAGACCCCGGCGCGGTACGCCGCCAGGAGGCCGACGGGACTGAGGTCGGCGCAGAAGGCCACCGGACCGTCGGGCGCTGCCACCAGCACGTCCAGTGCCTCCCAGCCGGGGCATCGGCTCACCACCGTGCCGCTCCCTGCCCTCGGTTGTTCACCTGCCGGGCGGGCTCGGGCTGTTCGAGGTAGTGGATGTAGCGGTCCATCATCTCCGCGTCCACGGGCGGAATGTCGATCCCGGCGTCCGCCAGTGCCCGTTCCGCGTTGTTGCGGGTGAACTCCGGGAAAACGCCCTGGAAGTACATCTCGCTCACGGTGATGTCGGCGTGGTGGCACAGGTCGACGAAGAGCGGGACGAACGGTGTTATCGCGTCGGTGGGGTGCCCGGCCGCGTACTTCACCAGAGCAGCGATCCACTCGGCGTAGGGGATCTTCTGCACCGGATACCCCCGCTGGCGCATGCGCTCGGCCAGCGAATCCAGCAGGGTGGGACGGGGGTTGGTGAGGTGGTAGACCTCACCGCGCGCGGGTTGGCGGGTGGAGATGTGTCCGATTGCGCGGACGAGGCAGTCGGCCGGCAGGAAGTCCAGCGGCAGCCGGACGTCAGGGCACAGACCGGTCCGCGCGATGAAGCTGATGAGGGCGGCCATTTCGCTGCTGGTGTTCATCACGCCGGTACCACTGCTGCCCGTGATGTCCATCAGGCGGTAGACGGCGACCGGCAAGCCCGCGTCGGATGCCTTCTTCAGCAGCGCCTCGGCGACCCATTTTGTCTCCACGTATCCCACCGACAGATGTTCCGGGAAGCCCAGGGGCGTGCTCTCGGTCACCTCGCGCACCCCGGCCGGCCCGAATCCGGCGAGCACCGCCATGCTGGAGGCGAAGTGGACGGGGACGGCCCTGCCGGCGGCGAGGCGGATGATCTCGTATGTTCCGTCGACGTTGACCGCGCGCAACTCGTGGTACGGGTAGATGAAGTTGACCTGGGCGCCGAAGTGGTAGACGGCGTCGACGGTCGATCCCAGCTCCTCGAACCGGCCGGGAGACAGCCCCAGTCGGGGCTTGCCCAGGTCGCCGACGACCGGCTGGATGCGCGCGCTGGACAGATCTCTGAGGACGTACCGCTGGTGGCTCGAGCGGATCATCTCCATGCCGTGTTGCTCGTCCGAGGCCCTGACGAGGCAGAGGATCCGGCCCGTCGTGCTGCGCAGCAGCTCGTCGATCATGTGCGCGCCGCAGAATCCCGTCGCCCCGGTGAGAAGGACGTCGCCGGGGTGCCGGTGATCGGGAACCGGCGCGTCACGACCCACCGCCGGAACGCGCCGATCGGTCTCCGAGGCGAAGTCGACGCTTCCGCCCTCCGGGTGGGTCAGTGTGCCGGCACGTGCCTGGCGAACGGACTCGGCGAACGCGGCGAGCATCGGCTGCCGCAGCAGCGAACGGGTCAGGTCGCGGATCTGTGTGACTCCGATGCCGAATATGACACGGGTCCGGGCGAGCATCTCCATGGCCAGCAGCGAGTTGCCGCCCAGTTCGAAGAAGTCGTCGTGCGGACGGACGTACTCGGCACCGAGGATCTGACACCACAGCTGGGCCAGCCCCTGCGGCACGGGACGGTCGTCAGCGTCGGCCGTCGTCGCCGCGGTCCCGGATTGCGGCACGGCCCTGCGGTCGAGCTTTCCGCTGGGCGCGACGGGCAGCCGTTCCACCGCGTGAAACGCCGCCGGGATCATGTAGCCCGGCAGGACCTCGGCGAGTGCCGACCGCAGCCGTGCGCGCAGCGCCACCTCGCCGCCGGACGCCTGCGGCCAGGCCGGCGTGTAGTACGCGATCAGATCCCGGTCGCCGTTCTCGCCTGTCCTGGCCACCACCATCGCCTGGCCGATCTCCGGGCGGGAGACGATCGCGGCCTCGATCTCGGCCGGGTCGACCCGGAACCCGCGGATCTTCATCTGGTCGTCGATCCGGCCCAGGACTTCCAGGTTGCCGTCCGAGCGCCAACGGCCCAGATCCCCGGTGCGATACATCCGGTCCCCCGGCGCGCAACCGTACGATTCGGGCAGGAACTGCCGTGCGGTCAGGGCGGGTTGCCCCCAGATGCCGCGCGCGAGCCCCTGACCGCCGATGTAGATTTCGCCGCGCTCGCCCGGCGGCACCGGGCGTAGTTCGGCGTCGAGCACGTGGACACGGTTGCCCTCGAGGGGCCTGCCGACCGGCGCGATCGCGGTGTCCGGCGCAGCGAGCGCTTCCTGGTTCAGGTCGCAGAGCGTGGAGGTGATGGTGGTCTCGGTGAGCCCGTAGGCGTTGACGAGCCGTGCACCGGGGATCCGGCGCAGAACGGCGCGGCAGTCCTTCGCGGTGACGATCTCGCCGCCCACGATGACGAGCCTCAGCGACGCGAGGGCCTCGCCGGCGTCCGCCACGGAGACGATGCGGTGCCAGTAGGCGGGGGGCAGGTCGGCGACGGTGATCCCGAGCTCGGGCAGGCGGCGCAGCAGATCGGTGGGCGCCCACGTCGGTGTTCCCGCGAGGATGAGCGTCGCGCCGCTGATCAGCGTGGCGAAGATCTGCTCCAGTGAGGTGTCGAAGCCGAGCGCCGCCGCGTGCAGCACCCGGTCGCAGGACGTCAGTTCGTATGCCCGGGCCGCCGCGGTGAGCGAGTGAGCCAGCGACCGGTGGCTGATCATCACCCCTTTGGGGGGCCCGGTGGATCCGGAGGTGTAGATCACGTAGGCGAGGTCGTCCGGCCGGGGGCCCTGTGTCGGCCGCGGTGGCTGCAGCGGCGCCTGCGTGGCCGTTGCTCCGGGAGGTTCGGCGTAGACGATCCGCGCCTCGCACCCGGCGAACATCGGGGCGTGCTCGCGGCTCGAGACGATGAGGCGTGAACCGGTCTCCCTGAGCAGTGCGACCATCCGTTGCCGGGGAGTCGCCGGGTCCAGGGGCAGGAACGCGCCTCCGGAGCCCAGCACCGCCAGCAGCGCGACGATCAGCTCGGGCACGCGGTCGAGGCACACGGTGACGACGGACTCAGCGCCGACGCCCGACTCCCGCAACTGGTCGGCAAGCCGGTCGGCGCGGCCGCTCAGCTCGGCATAGCTGAGCCGACGGTCGTCCGAGAGCACCGCGAGAGCGGACGGCTCACGCCGCGCCCGCTCCCGGACCAGCTCAGGCACGGTGCTCGGCCAGGACTCCGGGGGCCGCTCCTCGGCGCGGGCGCTCGCGGGCCGCATGTCGGTCCACAGGCGGTCGACCAGACTCGCGCACCACGCGGCGGACTCCGGTCCGCCGATCCGAAGCCACCCGGCCGGAATCCGGCGGTCGGCGGGCCAAATCGCGTACTGATCCTCGTCGTTGCGCAGCACGACGCACGGTGCAGCCGACTCTGCCGGCAGCTGTTCACGTTCCGTCACTCGGGCCTCCTGCCTTCGCGCGGCGCCCTGCGGAGCACGATCTGCGCCCCTAGCGGGAAAGGGCCGCCGCCATCACCGCTCCCCTTCCACGGGCCTCACAGGCAATCCGGCCAGGCGGCCGAGCGGCGGCGCGAGGATGAGTTGCTCCGCCTCCTCGGCGCTGACCGGTTCGGCGAAGAGATACCCCTGAGCCAACCGGCAGCCCATGGAGATCAGCAATTCCTGCTGCCTCACGTTCTCCACCCCTTCGGCGATAACCGTGAGGCCGAGGGTGTCGGCGAGATGCGTGATGCCCTCGACAAGGGCGTACTGTTCCGACGAGCGCCCGAGTTCGTCGACGAACGACTTGTCAATCTTGAGTATCGAGATGGGGAACTCACGCAGATAACTCAGCGACGAGTAGCCCGTTCCGAAGTCGTCGATCGCGATACGGATACCGAGGTCTGTGAGCGAATTCATCTCGGCCAGGATACGTTCGTCGTTGTACATCAGCACGCTCTCGGTCAGTTCCAGTACGAGAGACGACGGTTCGATGCCGGAGAGATCCAGGGCACGCAGGACCACGTTGTAGAACTCGTCGTCCCGGAACTGACGTGGCGACACGTTCACGCTGATGTAAGGCACGTTGCGGTCGGCTGAAGCGTCGCGCAGCACGGAGTCCTTCCACCGGACCGCCTCGGTCGAGGCCTGGTCGAGCACCCACGCGCCGAGCGGGACGATCTGCCCGCTCTCCTCGGCCAGCGTGATGAACTGCTCCGGCAACACCATGCCGCGCGTGGAGTGCGGCCAGCGAACGAGCGCCTCGAAGCCGGCGATCCGACCGCTGGCCAGCTCCACGATGGGCTGGTAGAGCACCAGGAAGGAAGTCTCGATCGTCGAACTGTCCAGGGCCTCCTGCAGATTGGCACGCTCAGCCATGCCGCTCTGCAGTTCCGGGTGGTAGTGGCGCCACTGGCGCTTGCCCGCCATCTTCGCCGAGTACAGCGCGAGATCAGCGTGTGTCAGTAGTTCGACCGAGTCGATGCTGTCTTCCGTCGTCGCGACGCCGATGCTGGCGTACGTGCTCATCGGCCCCACACTGAGCCGGAACGGCTCGGCGAACACACTCATCAGATGTTCGGTGAACCGCTCCACACCCTCCGTCGTGACGGAGCCCTCCACCAGCAGTGCGAACTCGTCGCCGCCGATGCGCGCGGCGGTGTCGGAGGCACGCACGGCGGTCTGGAGCCGGAGTGACAGCGCGACCAGGAGTTCGTCGCCCACACCGTGGCCGTGTATGTCGTTGATCACCTTGAAGTCGTCCACGTCGATGAAGAGCACACCGACCACCGTGCCGTCGCGCTGAGCCTGCGCCAGAGCGTGGTTGACCCGGTCCTGGAAGAGCACGCGGTTGGCCAGGTTGGTGAGCGAGTCGTGGAACGCCTGGTGGGTGAGTTCGCGTTCGAGTTTGCGCTGTTCGGTCACGTCCCGCAAGGTGAGCACCACTCCACCGACGGTGGTCTCCTCCCGCAGGTCGCTCCACCTCACCTCGACCTCGATGGACGACCGGTCGGCGCGGAGCATGCGCCAGTGCTCGCGCTTGCTCTGGTACTCGCCGCTCCGTATCCGGCCGAGTGTCTCGACCACCGCGCGGCTGTCCTGCGGCGGCACCAGATCGACGAGGAGAGTGCCCTCCAGGTACGGAACGCCGAGCACCTGGCCGGCTGAGGGGCTGGCGTAACGGACCCGGTCGTCGTCGTCGAGGATCAGGATGACGTCGGAGGCGTTCTGCACCAGCGTGCGGAAGTACGTCTCGCTGTTGCGCCGGTTGACCTCCTGGGCGAGGGTGACCCGCGCGGCGGCAAGTGCTGCCTGCGCGGCGAGAGTCGCCAGCGTGTCGCGGAGGACGAGCAGGTCCTGCTCGTTTCCGGCCACGATCAGCACCCCGATCAATGGATCGCCCGAAGGGTGATCCTGCGCGGCGAGCGGGCAGACCAGCGCGTGGCCGGTGCTGGTCTGCTCCTCGTCCGAGCCCATGAGTCGGGCGGCGAGATCGGGCCCCACACCGTCGAGGCTCACCAGGCGGTTCTCGCCGGACGCGATCAGTTCCCGTACGGCTGCGGTCGCCCGCACGATCAGGGGCCCGCGCAGGGCGCCGTGCGCCCCGTTCACCCAGAACGTGTTGTCCGGCAGAGTGAGCAGCGCGGAACGCGGCGGCCCGTACGGCATCAGCTGCGTCACCGCCGAGTGGACGGCGGCGGCCACATCCCGCAGCTCGCCCGCACCGCCCAGCGACGACACCGCGTTGCGCAGCACCTTCTCCCTGCCGACCGCCCGCCGGTGGGTGGCCACCACCCCCGACAGGCGGTAGAGCACAAGGAGGAAGAGCACCGCGGAGAAAACCCCGATGACGCCGACGTTGGACCTGACGCCGCGCACCGCCTCCGTCAGGAGGATGGCCGGGGCGATCAGCGACGCCAGGGTGAGCAGGCTCAGCCGACCCGTGCCGGTCTCGGCTCGCCATTGCACCGGCTGCGTCAGCCGACGCATGGACGGATGGAGTGCGGCGGCCGCCCAGGCGCCGTACAGGACGGCCCAGCCGAGTTCGACCGCGCTACCCGTGCGCCACGTTCCGTTCAGCTGGATCAGGCCGTAAAGCACGTCGGCGGTGAGCAGGCCGAGAGTGCCGGCGGTGAGCAGCATGAGCGAGCGGCTCTTGCCGCCACGTCCGACGAGCAGCCGCAGCAGCATCGCCAGGACGAGGATGTCGCCGAGCGGATAGGCGATGGCGAACGCCTTCTGCCACCAGGTCAGACCCGCGGCGCGGGCGTACGGATCGATGAGGAAGAGCCACGACAGCAGCGCCAGGCCGACCGTCAGCGTCAGCGCGTCGACGAGGCTCGCCCGGTCGCGCCACCCTGTGCGCCAGTGCACGAAGCCCAGCAGCCCGGCCGCATAGAGCGGATATGCGGCGAGATAGAAGCCGTCGGCGATCGACGGGAACGGGATCTCCTCGTCGAGCAACTGGATGAGGATGATCTGGGTGGCTTGGCCTGCGGCGAAGGCGAAGTTCCCCGCGGCGAGCAACAGCCAGGGGAGTCGGTGCGCCGGGTGGTTGAGAAAGACACCAAGGACGATACCGATGACGCCGGTCACTCCAATGGCGACGAAGAACAGCCTTTTTTCAGGAAAGACGTAGTAGAACGCGGTCAGCACGACGATGCATGAAATGATGGCGGCCATCACAGCCTGGCTTCGCAGTCGCGCGTTCATCCCAACTAACCTCCTGATGGGCCACTTTTCGGACCGGCTGAGCTGGGCGAACGGCACCGGGCGGCGGAGAAGCCCGTGGGGGCCGGGCTGACATAGGAGGAACTCTCCGTGCGCCAGGCCGGGAATCGGCCCTGATCGCCTGTGAACGCGATTTCCGGTATACGCGGTGTGCGGTATACACGGTTCGCCGTTATGCGGACTCCTTCTGCACCGAGACATCGACGCCACACCGAGACATCGACGTGTCCTTCATCAAGCGTACCGAGATTGCCATTTCCCGCACGCCCACGGAAAGAGATACCGAGTCACCTCGCGAGATACCACGACATGCGTGAAAATGGAGGACGCGGAAACCGGACCGGGTCCGCCCAGCGACGATCGGCCACTGACGGAGCGTCGAGGCCATGCTCTCCGTTCACCGCCGGACCGTTGCCCCGCAGGCAGACCGCCAGTCCGGGCCCTTCCCGGCCCAAGTCACGGCCCGCCTCTGACCGCGGTCCCGTTATCGCAGGTCAGCGGGGACGCGGCGCGTGTACCACCCAAAGACGAAGAACCTCCTGGTGTCGTACTCGCCGAAGCAGCCGGGCTGCTTCCAGGCACGGAAAACGGGCACCTGACCTGGGCAGATGCCCGTCAGGCGCCCATCTGCGGGCACACCTGGACCACGAGCCGAATTCGACCCTCGCGCAGCACCTCAGCCCGACCTGTCCTCCAGCGCCTCCCTCAACGACGGCACACCAACCCACCCTCGCGGCGCCCTCAGAAGATCCGCACCGGCGACCCGTGTCGTCAGCCGTGGTGCCACCCCGTCAAGGAGGCGAGACCGTCCTCCAGGCCCTGGCGGAACGCGGACCGCCGTTTCTCCGGCATGTCGAGCAGTAACCGGTCCTCCAGCATCTGCACCGCCGACGCGCACGCTGTCAGCAGTTCCTCCCCCTCCGGCGTCAGCCGGGCCTCCGTGATCCGCCGGTTACCCGGGGCATGGACGCGCTCGATCAGACCGCGCTCCTCCAGCGAGCGCACGATCTCGTGCATCGTCTGGGGCCTGACGAAGGAGCGACGGGCCAACTGGGCGGAGGAGAGCCCGCCGCGGTGCTGAAGCACGGTCAGGGCCGTGTACTGGAACGTCGTGAGCCCGTACGGCCGCAAGGCATCGTCCATGAAGGAACGGATGGCCAGGTCGAGCTGCTTGACGAGATAGATCGTCAGCGGGCCCTTGGAGGTCTCGGCGTCCGCATCAGAATCCGCACCCGGAGCAGTGTCCCGGCGGTCGGCTGCCTCCGCCATAGTGCGCACCTCGTGGTCGGTCGTCGGGGAGAGGGCGGGCAAGCCGTCGGGTTGGTCAGACGACCGGCGTCCTCACGCGATAGCCGACAGGTAGCAGTGTCGGCGCACCGCGGAAGTGTCACAGGGACAGGCCGCATGAGACACCGACCACATCGCGCCCGACAGCGCAGCCGATCTCACGACGAAGCCGCACCGTGGAGCTTCGGTGCGGCTTCGTCGTCTCACGGCTCCGCGCAAGGGCCCCACCAGAATGGTCCTCGGCGAGGCCTCGCCGTATGCCCCGTCTATCGCACAGCGATCACCAACTGGGCAGCCGCTCTCGGACCAGGAAGGCCTGACCTGCGATGTCGTGCCCGCGCCGGACTGGCTCGGACGCCACTGGACGATCTCTACAACCAGGCTCCCGCGGCAGGCGGGGGCGGTCCCCCGGTGCGGCACACCGCGCGGGGATGCTGTGTGCGCCGCACCGGCCCGGTCAGGCGCCGGGCAGCACGCCGGTACGGGCGACCTCGGCGTACCAGCGGGCGCTGGCCTTGGGGATGCGGGTGCCGGTCGGGTAGTCGACGTACACGGCGCCGAAGCGCTTGCTGTAGCCGTAGGCCCACTCGAAGTTGTCCAGCAGGGACCACAGGAAGTAGCCGCGCACGTCCGAACCGTCCAGGATCGCCTGGTGGACGGCGGCCAGGTGCCCGCGCACATAGGCGATGCGGGCGGGGTCGTTGACCTGGCCGGCCGGGTCGGCGTAGTCGTCGAAGGCCGCACCGTTCTCGGTGATGACCAGCGGCAGCCCGGGGAAGTCGACGGAGAGGCGGCGCAGCAGGTCGTACAGCCCGCTGGGGTCGACGGCCCAGCCCATGGCGGTGGTCTCGCCGGGCGGCTGGTGGAAGGCGACCCGGTCGGCGGCCGGCCAGGGGCTGTGGGCGCTGTTGCCGTGCCCGTCGGAGGTGTGGGCGCCGCTGCCGTCGGCCTCGGAGACGACGGTGGGGCTGTAGTAGTTGACGCCCAGGAAGTCCAGCGGCTGGTGGATGTCGCGCAGGTCGCCGTCCTGGACGAAGGACCAGTCCGTCAGCTCGGCGGTGTCCTTGAGCAGATCCTCCGGGTAGGCGCCGTTCAGCATCGGCCCGGTGAAGACCCGGTTGGCGAGGGCGTCGATCCGGCGGACCGCGTCGGTGTCGCCGTCCGAGTCGGTGAGCGGGCGCACGTGGTGGATGTTGAGGGTGACCGAGACCTGAGCGTCGGCGCGCAGGCGGTCGCGCAGCGCCTGGACGGCGAGGCCGTGGCCCAGGTTGAGGTGGTGGGCGGCGCGCAGGGCGGCGACCGGGTCGGTACGGCCGGGGGCGTGCACGCCGGAGCCATAGCCCAGGAAGGAACTGCACCAGGGCTCGTTGAGCGTGGTCCAGGTCTTCACCCGGTCCCCGAGGGCGTCCGCCGCGAGGGCCGCGTACTCGGCGAACCGCTCCGCCGTGGCCCGCTCGGGCCAGCCGCCCGCGTCCTCCAG
>NZ_LIQX01000356.1 GCF_001418475.1 Streptomyces ossamyceticus
CCCAGCGGCGGCCGCTCCACCCAGATCAGCGGCACCGCCATCCCCAAGCTCAACCAGAACGCCGTAGCGGCAGGGAGCGCCGACATCGATGCTGTCTCAGGTGCCACCTACACCAGCGAGGGGTACAAGAAGTCCGTGCAGTCCGCACTCGACCAGGCAGGCTGATCAAGTGGCCGAACCCGCCGGGGCCGCCGCGCCCGCCCAGCTGCGGCACGCCGAGGAGGTCATGGGCACCGTCTTCTCCTTCGACGTCCGGGGAGGCGAGCCGGCGGCGATCAGGGCCGCGCTCGACGAGGCGGTGGCCGGGCTGCACAGCGTGAACGAGGTGTTCAGCACCTACCGTGAGCAGAGCCAGATCTCCCGGCTGGCACGGGCCGAGACCACCATCGAGGAGTGCGACCCGGAGGTCGCCGAGGTGCTCGGACTGTGCGCCGAGGCGGAGCGGGTGAGCAACGGCTGGTTCAGCGCGACCTACGAGGGCCGCTTCGACCCGACCGGCCTGGTGAAGGGGTGGGCGACCGAGCGGGCCGCCCTGCGTCTGGTCGAGGCGGGCGCGGTCGGGGTGAGCGTCAACGGCGGCGGCGACGTCCAGCTGTGCGGTGTGCCCGGCCCCGACCGGCCCTGGCGGGTGGGTGTGGCCGATCCGCTGCGGCCGGGCGGGCTGGCCGCGGTCGTCACCGCGGCGGGCGCGGACCGGTTGGCCGTCGCCACCTCGGGCACGGCCGAACGGGGCGCCCATATCGTCGACCCGCGCACCGGGAAGTCCGCGGTCACCGACCTGGTGTCGGTGACGGTGGTCGCTCCCCGGCTGACCTGGGCGGACTGCTGGGCCACAGCCGCGTTCGCGATGGGGTCGCGGGAAGGTCTGGCCTGGCTGGAGTCGCTGCCGGACGTGGAGGCCCTGCTGATCACGGCGGGCGACGAGGTGCGGTGCACGGGAGGGCTGGCCTCCCGCCTGGGGTGACCCCGGGCCGACCTCAGGTGACCGGGCCCGCCTCAGGTGAGGGGGCCCGGCGGGAGTGACCGGGCCCGGCGGGGTGACCGCGGCCGGGCTGGCCGGGTCGGTCGGCGGTGACGGCACCCGCCCGCGCGTCTACCGTCCCGCCGTCACCGTCAGTGGCCGTCAGTGGCCGTTCTGGGCCAGCCGCAGCAGGTGGTCCGCGAGCGCCTGCCCGCCCACGGGGTCACGGCTGATCAGCATCAGCGTGTCATCGCCGGCGATCGTGCCGAGCACATCGTGCAGTTCCGCCTGGTCGATGGCCGAGGCCAGGAACTGGGCCGCGCCCGGCGGCGTACGGAGCACCACCAGGTTCGCGGACGCCTCCGCGGAGATCAGCAGCTCCGCCGAGAGCCGCCGCATCCGCTCCTCCTTCGCCGACTCACCGAGCGGCGCCCGGGGCGTACGGAAACCGCCCTCGCTCGGCACCGCGTAGATGAGGTCGCCGTCGGTGTTGCGGATCTTCACCGCGTTCAGCTCGTCCAGGTCCCGGGAGAGCGTCGCCTGGGTGACGCTCAGCCCGTCGTCGGACAGCAGCTTCGCCAACTGGCTCTGCGAGCGCACCGGTTGCCGGTTGAGGATGTCCACGATCCGCCGGTGGCGTGCCGTACGGGTCTGCGGCACCGCGGGCCCCGTCTGGTCGTGCTCCTGCGCCTGGCTCATCGTCGTCCCATTCCCCGGATCATCCGTCCCCCTTGGCCACGTCCAGGACACCGGGCAGCGCCCTGAGGAAGGCGTCCACCTCGGCGTCACCGATGTTCAGCGCCGGCATGAGCCGTACGACATCGGGGGCGGGCGCGTTCACCAGGAGACCGGCGTCCTGAGCCGCCTGCTGCGCCTGGGGCGCGAGCGGCTCGGTGAGCACGATACCCAGCAGGAGGCCCGCGCCACGGACATGGGCGATCAACGGGTGTCCGAAGGACTCGATTCCCTCCCGCAGCCGCTCGCTCTGCCGCTTCACGTTCTCCAGCAGGCCCTCGGCCCGGATGGTCTCCAGGACGGCGAGCCCGGCGGCGCACGCGACGGGGTTCCCGCCGAAGGTGGTGCCGTGGTGACCGGGCTGCAGGAACTCCGCGGCCCGGCCGAAGGCGACGGTCGCGCCGAGCGGGAGTCCGCCGCCGAGGCCCTTGGCGAGGGTGACGACGTCCGGCAGGACGCCCTCATGGGCCTGGTACTCGAACCAGTGCCCGGTCCGGCCGACGCCGGTCTGCACCTCGTCGAGGACCAGCAGGGACCCCGTGGCCGCGGTGATCGCGCGGGCCGCCTTCAGATAGCCGGGCGGCGGGACGACGACGCCGTTCTCCCCCTGGATCGGCTCGATGATGACGAGCGCCGTCTCCTCGGTGACCGCGGCGGCCAGGGCCTTGGCGTCGCCGTAGGGGACGTGGGTGACGTCGCCGGGCAGCGGGTGGAAGCCGGTCTGCTTGCCGGGCTGGCCGGTCAGGGCGAGGGCGCCCATGGTCCGGCCGTGGAAGCCGCCCGTGGTGGCGACCATGTGGGTGCGGCCGGTCAGCCGGCCGATCTTGAAGGCGCCCTCGTTGGCCTCGGCGCCGGAGTTGCAGAAGAAGACCTTGCCGTCCCGGCCGAAGGCCTCCAGGAGCCGTTCGGCGAGCGCGACGGGCGGCTCGGCGACGAACAGGTTGGAGACATGGCCGAGGGAGGCGATCTGCTTGCTGACGGCCTCGACGACCGCCGGGTGGGCGTGGCCGAGGGCGTTGACCGCGATACCGCCGACGAAGTCGAGGTACGCCTTGCCGTCGGCGTCCCACAGGGTGCTGCCCTCACCGCGGACGAGGGGCAGTCTCGGGGTGCCGTAGTTGTTCATGAGCGAGCCCTGCCACCGCTGGGTCAGCTCTGCGTTGCTCGCGGTCCCGGTCATTCGGCGTCCCCCTCGGTCACGGCGTCGGGAACGACCATCGTGCCGATGCCCTCGTCGGTGAAGATCTCCAGCAGGATCGAGTGCTGGACACGGCCGTCGATGACGCGGGCGGTGTTCACTCCGCCCCGCACGGCGTGCAGACAGCCCTCCATCTTCGGCACCATGCCGGAGGACAGCTCCGGCAGGAGCTTCTCCAGCTGGGAAGCGGTGAGGCGGCTGATCACCTCGTCGCTGTTCGGCCAGTCCTCGTAGAGGCCCTCGACATCGGTGAGGACCATGAGGGTCTCGGCGCCCAGAGCAGCAGCGAGTGCCGCAGCCGCCGTATCAGCATTGACGTTGTAGACATGTCCGTCGTCCTCGCTCCGGGCGATCGACGAGACGACCGGGATGCGGCCGTCGGCGAGCAGCGCCTCGATCGCGCCCGTGTCGATGTCGGTGATCTCGCCCACCCGTCCGATGTCGACGCGTTCGCCGTCGATCTCCGGCTGGTGCTTGATGGCGGTGATGGTGTGCGCGTCCTCGCCGGTCAGACCGACGGCGAGCGGTCCGTGCTGGTTGAGCAGGCCGACCAGTTCGCGCTGCACCTGCCCGGCGAGCACCATGCGTACGACGTCCATGGCGTCCTCGGTGGTGACGCGCAGTCCGGCCTTGAACTCGCTGACGATGCCGTGCTTGTCGAGGGCGGCGCTGATCTGCGGGCCGCCGCCGTGCACGACGACGACGTTCAGGCCGGCGTGCCGCAGGAAGACGACGTCCTGGGCGAAGGCGGCCTTCAGCTCCTCGTCGATCATGGCGTTGCCGCCGAACTTGATGACGACCGTCTTGCCGTTGTGCCGGGTCAGCCAGGGCAGCGCCTCGATGAGGATCTGCGCCTTGGGGAGGGCGGTGTGTTTCCGCGTGGTGCTCATGAGGCGTAGGCGCTGTTCTCGTGGACGTAGTCGGCGGTGAGGTCGTTGGTCCAGATGGTGGCGGTCTCGGACCCGGCGGCGAGATCGGCGACGATGTGGACCTCGCGGTAGCGCATGTCGACCTTGTCGCGGTCCTCTCCGACGCCGCCGTTCTTGCAGACCCAGACGCCGTTGATGGCGACGTTCAGCCGGTCCGGCTCGAACGCGGCCTTGGTGGTGCCGATCGCGGACAGCACGCGGCCCCAGTTGGGGTCCTCGCCGTGGAGGGCGCACTTGAGGAGGTTGTTGCGGGCGATGGAGCGGCCCACCTCGACGGCGTCGTCCTCGGTCGCGGCGTTGATCACCTCGATCTTGACGTCCTTGCTGGCGCCCTCGGCGTCCCGGACGAGCTGCTGCCCGAGGTCGTCGCAGACGGTGCGTACGGCCTCCGCGAACTCGGCGTACTCGGGGGTGAGCCCGGAGGCGCCGGAGGCGAGCAGCAGCACGGTGTCGTTGGTGGACATGCAGCCGTCGGAGTCGACCCGGTCGAAGGTGACCCTGGTGGCCGCGCGGAGGGCCCTGTCGAGGGTCTCGGCGTCGACGTCGGCGTCGGTGGTGAGGACGACGAGCATGGTGGCGAGGCCGGGTGCGAGCATGCCCGCACCCTTGGCCATGCCGCCGACGGTCCAGCCCTCGCCCCGCGCGACGGACGTCTTGTGCACGGTGTCGGTGGTCTTGATGGCGATGGCGGCCTTCTCGCCGCCGTGCTCGGACAGCTGGGCGGCGGCCGTGTCGACACCGGGGAGCAGCTTGTCCATGGGGAGCAGGACACCGATGAGGCCGGTGGAGGCGACGGCGACCTCGGCGGCGTTCACACCGAGGACGTCGGCCACCTTCTCGGCGGTCGCGTGCGTGTCCTGGAAGCCCTTGGGGCCCGTACAGGCGTTGGCGCCGCCGGAGTTGAGGACGACGGCCGAGATCCGGCCGCTCTTGAGGACCTGCTCGGACCAGAGCACCGGCGCGGCCTTGACCCGGTTGGAGGTGAAGACGCCCGCGGCGGCGAGGCGGGGCCCGTTGTTGACCACAAGGGCCAGGTCCGGGTTGCCGTTCTCCTTGATCCCGGCGGCGATCCCGGCCGCCGTGAATCCCTGTGCTGCCGTCACGCTCACGGCGCAACTCCGATCGTCGTCAGCCCGGTGGACTCGGGGAGCCCGAGGGCGATGTTCATGCTCTGGACGGCACCGCCGGCGGTGCCCTTGGTGAGGTTGTCGATGGCGCTGATCGCGATGATGCGGCCCGCCGCCTCGTCGAACGCGACCTGCACCGATACGGCGTTGGAACCGTGGACGGACGCCGTTGCGGGCCACTGCCCCTCCGGGAGGAGGTGGACGAAGGGCTCGTCGGCGTAGGCCTTCTCGTACGCGGCGCGCACGGACTCGGCGGTGACGCCCGGCCTGGCCTTGGCGCTGCACGTGGCGAGGATGCCGCGGGACATCGGCGCGAGGGTCGGGGTGAAGGACACGGAGACCTGCTCGCCGGCGACCCCGCCGAGGTTCTGGATCATCTCGGGGGTGTGCCGGTGGCCGCCGCCGACGCCGTACGGGCTCATCGAGCCCATGACCTCGCTGCCGAGCAGGTGCGTCTTGGGGGCCTTGCCCGCCCCGGACGTCCCGGACGCGGCGACGATCACGGCCTCGTTCTCGGCGATGCCCGCCGCGTACGCGGGGAAGAGGGCCAGGGTGGCGGCCGTGGGGTAGCAACCGGGCACCGCGATGCGCTTGGACCCCTCCAGCGCGGCGCGGGCGCCCGGCAGTTCGGGGAGGCCGTAGGGCCAGGTGCCGGCGTGCGCGGAGCCGTAGAACTTCTCCCAGTCGGCGGCGTCCTTCAGCCGGAAGTCGGCGCCCATGTCGACGACGAGCACGTCCGGGCCGAGCTGCTCGGCCACGGCGGCGGACTGCCCGTGCGGCAGCGCGAGGAACACGACGTCGTGCCCGGCGAGGACCTCGGCCGTGGTCTCCTGAAGGACCCGGTCGGCCAGCGGCAGCAGGTGCGGCTGGAGGGCACCGAGGCGCTGGCCCGCGTTCGAGTTGCCGGTCAGGGCGCCGATCTCGACCTCGGGGTGCGCGAGGAGCAGGCGCAGCACTTCGCCGCCCGCATAACCGCTCGCTCCCGCCACCGCTGCACGTACCGCCATGGAAAACCCTCCTCCTGGATGGCATGACTATACGTTTCGCTGCACGTTTATGCAATCAGTGGTCGCGGGGGCGGTCGTTCGTCGCGGGGGCGGTCGTTCGCGTCTGCGACGGAGCATTTTGCTTGGCACAGGGAGAACGCTGGTTGGCAGATCAGGTGAGTGTGACCGGGCAGGAACCGGCACCCGGGTTCGCGCACTGACTGCTGGTCCACCGCTCCGCTGAGAAGAAGCGGCTGGTCGGCGGCCGGATCGGCCCGAAGCCGTGACGCCAGTCCCTCAGGCCCGCTGCCCCCGCGGTTCACCCCCGCCCGGGCAGCCCAGGCACTCCTGCCCGGCATCCGGCTCACCGTCCCGGCCCTGGCCGCACTCCTCGCGAGCCGGCCGTGGACGCCGGTCAACAGCTCACGGGCCTCCACGAGACCACGGCCTCAACGGACCGCGCCGCAGGGCGGTGCCGTCCGCCGTTACGGCTGGGCGTGCGGACACGTCGTGCCGTGTGACCGGTCGTGGTGTCGCGATGGATGGAGCCGTTGGGCCATCGTTGTCGGCCCTCGCTCGCGTCGGTCGGCCCATCTGTCACGGGGACTAAAGGGTCTGCCGGTCGACAGCCCCGCGCATCCCGACGGGCCGTGCCGGCCAGCGCCGGTGTCATCCTGCCGGTCAGGGCAGGATGACCGTCTTGCCGCGGGAGTGGCCGGAGCGGGCGCGGGCCACGGCGGCGGGGGCGTCGGCCAGGGGGATCTCGCTGTCGACGGTGATGCGGAGCTTTCCGGCGGCGGCGAGGCCGGCGAGTGCCTCCAGTTCGGCCCGGCTGGTGTTGCTGGAGAGGTTGACGCCGTGGATCTCGCGGGCCGCCAGCGCCTCGACGTCGGCGGCGTGGTTGGTGCTGATCAGTCTGCCGCCGGGCTTGAGCAGGGCCGCGAGGGCGGCTGTGCCGTCGTCGCCCGGGTGGCTGATGAGGTCGAGGACGGCGTCGATGCCCTCGGGGTGGGCGGCGAGTACCTGCTCGGCGACCGGCGCGGCGGTGAAGTCGAGGGTCTCGTGGGCGCCGAGGTCGCGCAGACGGGCGGCGACGTCGGGGGCGGCGGTGGCCAGCACCCGGGCTCCCTGGTGGGCGGCGAACTGGATGGCGGACTGACCGACGCCTCCGGAGGCGCCGTTGACGAGGACGACCTGCCCGGTGTCGAGGCGGGCGGCCTCGATGGCCTGGTAGGCGGTGGCGCTCGCGGTGGGCAGGGCGGCGGCGACGGTGAACGGCAGGTCGTCCGGTATGCGGGCGATCTTGCCGTCCTCGGAGACCAGGGCGTACTCGGCGTAGGAGCCGCGTCCGCGGGCCACGTTCATGAACTGGCCGTAGACGGTGTCGCCCAGCCGGAACAGGTTCACCCCGGCTCCGACGCGCTCGACTACGCCGGCGCCGTCGGAGCCCATGACCAGCGGGAAGTCGTGCTCGACCGCGCCCTTGAGGGCTCCGTCGGCGACCTTCCAGTCGAAGGGGTTGAGCGCGGCGGCACGCAGGCGGACCAGCACCTCGCGCGGCCCCGGTTCCGGAACGGGCAGATCGGTGAGGAGCGGCTCGGCTCCGAAGTCGGTGATGACGACGGCCTTCATGACTGCTCCCAGACGACCGTGAGTTCGTTGCGGCGGCCGAAGCGCTCGAGGTGGCTGCCCACCACGTTCTCGATGGCGGTGAGGGTGGACGCGTCGGGTGCGGTCACGCGGATGAGCAGGTGGTCGCCGGCGGGCTCGAGCAGGACGTCGGTCTGCTGGAAGGTGAGGCGGTGCCCGCCGTCGCTGGTCTCCTCGGTGGGAATCTTGCCGCCGAAGTGGGAGGCGAGTTGCTTGGCGTAGCGCGGGGCGGCGTCGGTGGCAACGCGGCCGAGGGATGTGGGCATGACGGAACTCCGGGGTGAGAGAGAGGGGTGGGGTCGGGGTCAGCCGGCCAGGGTGGCGAAGGCGGCCGTCTCGGGCAGCCGGATCGTGTGGTGGGTGTGTTCGGCCTTGGCGTGCAGGTAGCGGATGTTGCTGTCGGTGGCGAAGACGCCGGTGGGCTCCACGAAGCGCACCCGGACTCCGAGGTCACGCAACTGGCGTGCTTTGTCGGGGTTGTTGGTGAGCAGGTCCAACTCGGCGAGGCCGAGCGCGGCGAGCATCTGCGCGGCGGCGCTGTAGTCGCGGCCGTCCTCGGGCAGACCGAGGGCGGTGTTGGCCTCGTACGTGTCCAGGCCCGCGTCCTGCAGGGCGTAGGCGTCCAGCTTGTTGTAGAGGCCGATGCCGCGGCCCTCCTGGCGCAGGTAGAGCAGCACTCCGCCGGTGGCCGCGATGCGCTCGACCGCCTCGCGCAGTTGCGGACCGCAGTCGCAGCGCGCCGAGCCGAACACGTCGCCCGTCAGGCACTCGGAGTGCATCCGCACCAACGGAGCCGCGGCAGCCGTGGGGTCGCCCAGGATCAGCGCGACGTGCTCCTTGCCGTCGGCCAGTCCGTGGAAGGTGACCGCCTCGGCGGTGACCTCGTAGCCGTCGGCGAAACGCAGCGGGATGGTCACCCGGGAGCGCACCGAGGCGTCGGCGAGCAGGGTGTGGGCGGCGGAAGGTGTGGTGTCCATGGCTGCTCCTGGGGAATGATGCGAAGCGAGTGCAAGTTCAAATTTGAAGCGACATCCTGGACCATACCCCGCGTGATTCAAATTTGAAACAGAGGACCCGGTATGACCTCGGTCACACCGATTCGAATTTGAACTGGCGAGGTAGCGTAGGTGCATGACGGAGCCCGGATTGTTGAACGAGCATGAGGCGCGAGCCTGGTACGCCTTCGTGGGTGCCGCGGTGTCGCTGGACCGGCGACTGGATCAGCAGCTCAAGGAGGATTCGGGGATCACCCACCTGCAGTACGTGGTCCTCGTCCGCCTCGACTCCGCCCCGGACCGCGAGATGCGCATGGGCGCGCTCGCCGAGACGCTCCACACCACCAAGAGCGGACTGTCGTACCAGATCGCCCAGTTGGAGAAGGCCGGTCTGGTGCGGCGGCGCGGGTGCTCCGGTGATCCGCGTGCGGTCTACGCGGTCCTCACCGACGACGGCCGGCGCATGCTGGAGCAGGCGGCCCCGGGGCACATCGCAGCCGTGCGGGAGTTCTTCCTCGAAGCCTTCACTCCGGAACAGCTCGCCGTTCTGGCCGACGGCCTGAACGAGGTCGCCCGCCGCGCACGGGGCGAGGCAGCCCCCTCTGTGACGCGCTAGCCCGGGTGTCCGGCCGAGGCGGCCAGGAGTTGGTAGTTCAAATCTGAACACTGTGCTACCTTGCGCATGTTCAAATTTGAACGCCCTTCTCCCTGCCTCTCACCGGAGTGCTCTGTGAATGTTTTCTTGTGGATTGTGCAGTCCCTGCTCGCCGCCGCATTCCTGGCCGTGGGCGCGATGAAGATCTTCACCGACAAGAAGAAGCTCGCCTCCACCTTCGGCTGGGTCGAGCAGTTCTCCGACCCGGCCGTGAAGGCGATCGGCGCCCTGGACGCGCTGGTCGGCCTCGGGCTGATCCTGCCGGGCGCCACCGACATCGCTCCGGTGCTGGTCCCGTGGGCGGCACTCGGCGGGATCGCGCTCGCCGGCGGCGGTTCCGTGGTCCATCTGCGCCGCTCCGAGACCCCCCTGGCCGCCGTGAACCTGATCTACATAGCCCTGCTCGCGCTGGTCGCCTGGGGTCGCTTCGGCCCGTACGCGTTCTGATCCGCGCCGCCGACGCCGGGGGCAGGGCCGCCGCCTGTTGTCCCCGGCCAGGCGTTGATCTGCCGGTCCCTCAGGATCCGGCAGGCTTCGGTCATGACGGCCGGCGGAGGCAGCAGCCGCCCATCGGCCAGGGCCAGCCGGGCTTGATCGTCGCGGGTGTCCTCGATCCGCAGCGCAACGTGTTCCGGCTTCATACGCGCGCTCGGAACCGGGTCTTCTCATAGTCGATGCACGCACGCTACGGCCGCTTCAGAGACGTCCTTCACACGGATCGCCCCACTCCAACGGGGCCGGTACTGTCTGCCGGTTCACTCCTGCCAACTGGCCATTTCTCCATGCGCTCGTTGAGCGAGGTGAGGCATGGCTGAAGGGCCTCTTGGCAACTCCCGGTTGTCGAATCCGGCGAGAAGCGAGAGGCCCTGGTGCTGCGTTGCGCCGATGGTGGCAGACGGGTCCAGCCGGTCCCACTGGGTGTGTCTGTCTCGCCAAGAGGCGCCAGTGCGTCGGCGGGAGCGGGCATGCCGAGCGGCTCGCTGTATAGCCGTCCGGTGTGGCTCCACGACGTCGTGGTCAGCGCGACGTCTTGATCGACAGCTCAGGCTGGAGCACGAGGACTCCGGTGGATCGCAGGGCCTGAACATAGTCGAGCAGTTCGATCGCACTGATCGCTACCCAAGCAACCAGCGACACTGCGGCGCGGAACCGCTCGGCCGGCCCGAATGGATCAGTTTCCCTGAGCCGTTCAATGTCGTGGTTGACGAGACGGTACCGCGCCCACCTTGAGGCGTCTTGATTCATCCGACGTGAAATGCCTTGAGCGCAGGTGACTCCGTCCCGCTCCGATTCTGGCACCCACGGTCGATCACCCCGCGAGGAATGGGGTTCTGCAACACCCGCAACTACATGGCGTGGACCGATACCTCTGGTCAGGCGCCCCGCCTGGACCGGGCCGCGAGCAGGTCGAGTGCTATGTCCACGATCATGTCCTCCTGGCCTCCGACCAGGCCGCGCCGGCCCACCTCCAGCAACAGCTCGCGGGCATCCACGCCGTAGCGCTGGGCGGCGATCTCGGCGTGGCGCAAGAAGGAAGAGTAGACGCCGCCGTAGCCGAGGGTGAGGGTCTCGCGGTCGACCTGGACGGGGCGGTCGCGCAGGGGACGTACCAGGTCGTCGGCGGCGTCCTGGAGCGCGAACAGGTCGCAGCCGTGCTTCCAGTCCTGGAGGTTGGCCACCGCGATGAAGGCTTCGATGGGGCAGTTGCCGGCGCCGGCACCCTGTCCGGCGAGGGAGGCGTCGACCCGGGTGACGCCCTCCTCGACGGCGATGACGCTGTTGGCCACCGACAGCGAGAGGTTCTCGTGCGCGTGGATGCCGATCTCGGTGGTCTCGTCGAGCACGTCCCGATAGGCGCGGACCCGCTCGCGCACCCCGTCCAGAGTGAGGCGGCCACCTGAGTCGGTGACGTATACGCAGTGCGCGCCGTAGGACTCCATCAGCTTGGCCTGTGCGGCGAGTTCGGTCGCCGGGGCCATGTGGCTCATCATCAGGAAACCGGAGACGTCCATGCCGAGCTCGCGGGCCTTGGCGATGTGCTGCGCGGAGATGTCGGCCTCGGTGCAGTGGGTGGCGATGCGGACCGAGCGCACGCCGAGGGCGTGGGCGCGCTCCAGTTCGGCAATGGTGCCGATACCGGGCAGAAGGAGTGTGGTGAGGACCGCGTTGTCGATCGCGTCGGCAGCGGCCTCGATCCACTCCCAGTCGGTGTGGCTGCCCGGGCCGTAGTTCAGCGAGCCGCCCGCCAGACCGTCGCCGTGGGCGACCTCGATGGCGTCGACGCCGGCCGCGTCGAGGGCGGCGGCGATACGGCCGACGTCGGCGGGGTCGATGCGGTGCCGGATGGCGTGCATGCCGTCCCGCAGGGTGACGTCCTGGATGTAGATCTTGCGGTTCATCGGTTGGCCTCCGCGAAGGACTCGGCGACGCGCAGGGCGGCCGACGTCATGATGTCGAGATTCCCGGCGTAGGCCGGGAGGTAGTGGGCGGCGCCCTCGACCTCGAGGAAGACCGACACCCGGGTGGTGACCGGACCGGCTCCCTGCGGGACGAGCGTGTGCACCGGCTCGGCAACGTCCACCGGAGTGAACTGCACCTCCTGCTTCAGACGGTAGCCGGGCACGTACTGGGCGACCTGTTCGGCCATCTCCTTGACGGAGGTGCGGATGGCGTCCTGGTCGGCGTCGCCGATGAGGCAGAACACCGTGTCCCGCATGATCAGCGGTGGTTCGGCCGGGTTGAGGACAATGACCGCTTTGCCGCGCGCCGCGCCGCCGACGGACTCGATCGCGTGCGCCGTGGTCTCGGTGAACTCGTCGATGTTGGCGCGTGTGCCCGGGCCGGCCGACTTGGAGGCGATGGACGCCACGATCTCCGCGTAGTGCACGTCGGTGACCGCGGAGACGGCCGCGACCATGGGAATGGTGGCCTGTCCACCGCAGGTGACCATGTTGACGTTGTCCACACCCGCGTCGAGCTGGGCGCCCAGATTGACCGGAGGCACCACGAACGGGCCGATCGCGGCGGGCGTGAGGTCGATGAGCTTCTTGCCGTACGGCCCGAGCTTGTGGGCGTTGGCGATGTGCGCCTTGGCCGATGTCGCGTCGAAGATCACCTCGATGTCGTCGAAGTGCTCCATGGCGATCAGGCCGTCGACGCCCTCGTGGGTCGTGGGCACCTTGAACCGGGCGGCACGGGCAAGGCCGTCGGAGGCCGGGTCGATACCGACCATGGCGGCGACCTCCAGCGTGTCCGACAGGCGCAGGATCTTGATCATCAGGTCGGTGCCTATGTTGCCCGAGCCGATGATGGCGACCTTGGTCTTACGGGGTGTCATACGTCCCTCTTCTCGGAGAATGCGGCGGTGACCTCGCCGAGCGAGCTGATCTCGGCCCGGATGCGCGTGCCAGGAGGCGCCGGGACCATCGGGCCCAGGGCGCCGGAGAGGACGACCTGCCCAGCGCGCAGCGGCTCGCCGAACTCCCGCGCGGTGCGGGCCAGCCAGGCCAGAGCGTTGAGCGGGTCGCCCAGGCAGGCGGTGCCTGAGCCCTCGGAGACGAGGACGTCGTCGGCGTACATCCGCATGGTGGTCTCCCGCGGCTCGAACTCGTCGAGCGTGAGCCGGCGTTCGGCGAGGACGTACAGGCCGCTGGAGGCGTTGTCGGCGACCGTGTCGGCGAGGGTGATGTCCCAGTCGGCGATGCGGCTGTCGACGATCTCCAGCGCGGCGACGGCGTAGTCGACCGCGTCCCGCACCTGCGCCGGGTCCAGGTCGCCGTCGGCCAGGTCCTCCCTGAGGACCAAGGCGATCTCCGCCTCCGCCTTGGCCTGCAGCAGCCGCGCGGAGGGCACCTCCGGCTCGGCGGAGACGTCCATGTCGGCGAACAGCACACCGAAGTCCGGTTGGTCGACCCCCAGTTGGCGTTGCACGGCGGGCGAGGTCAGGCCGATCTTCCGGCCGACCATCACGGCTCCGCGGCGCAGCCTGCGCCGGGTCAGTTCCTGCTGTACCGCGTAGGCGGCACCGATGTCCTGGGCGCCGAGCAGATCGCGGACCGGGGCGACAGCGCGGCCTCGTTCCATGGCGCCGGTCAGTCGCGCGGCGGCCTGCGCGATCACTTTCGAGTCCACTGCCATGCCGGTTTCACAGTCCTTTCGCGGTAGTTGTGGCGACCCCGGCGATCCGCGCCGGGGGCGCCTCATAGAAACGGGAGGTCATCTCGTACGGTCCCGAAGTCGCGGCCGCGGAGGCACAGGCGGGGATCCAGGTGAGGACCTCGTGGGGGAGCTACTTCGCGGACGTCGCGGAGTACTGGCCCCGACAGCGAGTCAGTGGCGTTCCGGGAAATGGCGAGAGCAGCAAGCACAAGAGCACGTTCACCCCTGACCTGCCTTCCGTCCTAGCGGGTGTTCCACTGACCAGTACGCGCGTCGCGACGGTGACCTCGCGGCCCGCTCCACGGAGGTGCGGTGGGTGCTGAGCAGCACGGGATCGCGCGGCCCCGCGGGGTGTTGCCCCTTCACCGCCGAGCCGTCGTGCGGAACGCGTTCCGCGAAGCCGGCCCCCCTCAAGGTGCCGGACGGCGAGGCCGTCCAGGGCCTTACGGCGTGCGGGCCGACGGCAGTGGCCTTGCCGTATTGCCGTTGTAGGCGAACCTGTGGGCCACGGCGATCAGGCCCGCGAGCCAGGAACTGCCTGCGATGAAGAAGAAGCACAGGACGTAGTCGTGCAGAGTCGCCGCGCTTCCACCCAGAACGGCCCCGACCGCCGCGCCGGCGATCGCTCCTCCCGCCGTGCGCACCAGGGAGTTGATCCCGCTGGCGATTCCGCTCTGGGCCTGGGGAACATGCTCGACGGCCAGGACGCCGAGGGCCGCTTGGGAGATCCCGAGGCCGAGCCCCTGGAGGGCCCCCTGCCCGAGGAAGTCGTAGCCATGGGTGTTCGACAGCGCGAGCCAGAGGAAGGAACATCCGGAGATCACCGCGCCCACGGCGATGGTGAACGCCTGGCCGATCCGGCGTGCGAGACGACTCGCCAGGCCCGCGGCCGACAGCGTCGTCACCATCATCGGCAGCGAGTACAGGCCGACGTCCAGGACGGAGCCTCCCAGGCCGTATCCGGCGCTTCGAGGCGTCTGCACCAGGTTGGCGACCAAGGTGAAGGAGGCGTACATCGAAAAGCCCAGCAGAAGCGACAGGGCGTTGGCTGACAGGGAGCGGTGACCGACGAGCAGGGACAGCCTCACCAGCGGCTGGGCGACTCTCAGTTCGGTCAGTGTCCACGCTCCGCCCAGGAGGACAGCGGCGCCGAACAGGGTGAGTATCCGGCCGGATGTCCATCCCCAGGTGTTGCCCTTGCTGATGGCCAGGAGCAGGCAGATGAGGGTCAGGGCGAGGAGGGCGGCACCCGGGTAGTCCGGCTTGCCGCCATGCCGGGCACCGCCGGACGGCACCCATCGGGCGATGAGCGTCAGGGCGGTCACGCTGAGGATGATCGCCACCCAGAACACGGGGCGGAAACCGTCCGTCACTGCGGCGACCAGTCCTGTGATGATCATTCCGAGGGTGCCGCCGACTCCCATGGTGGCGCTGACGACACCGATACCGTTCATGACACGGTCGGGTGGCAGCACCTCCCGGATCAGGCCGATGGCCAGCGGGAACAGTGCCACGCTGACTCCTTGGAGCGCCCGTCCGGCGATGAGGACGCCCAGTGAGGGGGCGAACGCGCACACGACCGAGCCCGTGAGGAGCAGACTGAGAGTCAGCTGGATCAAGGGTCTCTTCCCATACATGTCGCCCAGGCGCGACAGCAGGGGGGTGGCGACCGCTCCGGTCAGGAGCGGTGCGGTGAACACCCAGGAGACGGCCGTCAACGAGGTGTCGAAGTGGCGGGCGAGGTCGGGCAGCAGCGGGGTCACGGTCGTCTGGTGGACGGCCACCATCGACCCCGCCACCGCGAGAGCGGCAAGGATCAGGCGGGAGGAGCGCCGGTCGACGGTCGAGTCCGCCGCCTGTGGGGAGGAAGTACTGGTCAACTGTGTTCCCGGGGATGGCCCGGCCAAGGGCATACGGAGCCCGCCCGGGCGGCCCGGGCGGGCGAGGTGAACGCCTACTGCCGGCGGGGCGGGGTGCCGAAGGTGCTGATGTCGATCACCGTGCCGGTGAAGGTCCGGGCCTCCTCGGAGGCCAGCAGAACGTACGGGCCGGTGCAGTCGGCGGGTTCCGGCGCTGTGCGCAGGGCCGAGTGCTCGCGGAGGATGGTGTCGATGGGGAGTTCCTCCGTGATCGACGTGTCGGCCAGCCCCAGAGCTCCGGGCCCTCGCAGATCGGTGGCCAGCCCGCCGGGGGCGACGGCGTTGACACGGACCTCCGGGGCCAGCTCGTAGGCGAGCTGGCGGACCAGTCCGAGAGCGGCATGCTTGCTGGCCGTGTAGAGCGGCCCGCCGCCAGCGGGGAAGAACGCCGCGTTGGAGAGGGTCAGGATGAGGGTGCCGTTCGACTTCCGCAACGACTCGGCCGCCGCTTTGGCACCGAGCAGGTAGCCCTTGACGTTGACGGCGAACAGTTCGTCGAAGGCGTCGGCGAGGACGTGGGCGGGTGTGTCGATCAGCGACCTGCCGAAGTCCCAGATGCCTGCGTTGCCGATGAAGGCGTCCAGTCCGCCGAACTCGCGTTCGGCGATGGCGCAGGCTCCGCTGTTGTCCTCGAACGACCGCACGTCACCGGCGATGGTGCGTACCGCGTCGCCCAGCTCTCTGGAGAGCTCCTCCAGCCGCACCTTCGTGCGGTCGAGGACGACGACCCGCGCCCCCTCCGCCACGAAGCGCTCGACGATCGCACGGCCGAGCCCGGAGGCACCGCCGGTGACTACCGCTGAAGTGCCGTCAAGCCGCCCCATGGTGCGCTCCTTCCCTGTGCTCTTCTTCCCGGTGCTCTTCACGCTCGCGATCGATACGGACGTAGATGTCGGTGCCCTCGACCTTGATCTCGTGGGTGGCCAGCGGCCGGGTCGCCGGCTGTGCCAGGACGGCGCCGGTGCGCAGACAGAACTTGGCCTGGTGGAGGGGGCACTCCACGGTGCAGTCCTCGACCCAGGAGTCGGCCAGCGAGTAGTCCTCGTGGGTGCAGGTGTCGTCGAGGCAGAAGAACTCGTCCCCGGAACGGAACACCGAGACCGGGGGCACGGTGTCCAGGCGGAAGGCTTCTCCGTCGTCGATGTCGTCGATACCGCAGGCGCGGATCCAGGATGTACTCATAGGAAGACGCTGATGCTCGGGGCGGGCAGGGTCGTGGTGTCCAGGATGATCTTGCGGCGGGCGATCCGGAATCCCAGCGGGGTGTCGGCCGGACGCAGGAGGTCGGTGCGCTCGCCGGAGAAGCTGTCCTGGTGGAGCTCCAGGCGGCTGCGCAGCACGTGGAAGTTGACCCGCACCTCGAACTCGCCGGAGTCCAGTTCCGTCGCGCGGACGTTGGTCAGCAGCCGTCGGGTCCGCGACGGCGGCTCCTCCGACCAGGCCTGGCCGGAGGTGAGACGGCGTACCCGGCCCGCGAGGAACGCCTTGTCGTCGTCGAAGAATGCCGCGCCGTCGGGCCCGGCGATCTCGATGTCACGTTCGCGGACGGTGCGCGTCACACGGGTCGGCAACCAGTAGTGGACGTCGTCGGTGAACAACTCCAGCCACTCGGTGAACCGGTGGTCGTCCAGGAGAGCGGCCTCGGCGTAGAGGAACTGTTCGATCCGGTGCTGGGTCTCCACGCCGACGAGCGCGGGGACGGGGATTGTCTCCGTCGTCATGACTGCTTCGCCTCCTCCTGCTCACGCCGCCGCTTGTCCAGTTCGGCGATCTCCTGCCAGGACAGGCCGGACATCAGGTCGGCCCAGCGCTGGTACATGCCGCGGCCGGCCATCTCGGTGAACATGTCACCGGCCGTCCGGCCTGGCATGCCGTCCAGGTCGCGCTGCTCGTGACCGAGTCCCATCTGCGCGTTGAAGGTGGTCTGCCGCGCGATGTGGCCGCGCAGGACCTGCTGGACCTCGGTCCAGTTCTCTCCGTCGTCGGTCTCGAACACTCCGGCCGGCGAGAAGGTGCGGACGGTGTTGAGGCGTGACGCCCGCTTGGCCTCTTCGGGAGCGTTCTTGGGCAGGTAGGCCCAGGACCACACCTCGATACGGCCCGGTCCGCGCGGGTGCCACACCCGCATCGTGTTGTTGGTCGCCAGCCAGGAGAAGTTGGGGAACACGGTGTTGTGCCCGTACACCGCCAGGGCGCGCTGCTCGCCGAGGCGGCGGTAGATCTCCTCCCGGCGCTCGATGAGAAAGGCGTCGAAGTCCGGGCCGGCCGGGTCGGGCACGAGGTCGGGACGGAGACCGAACCCCGAACCGTGGCCGTTCCCGCTGAACTGACGGCCCGGGGCTGCCAGGGCCCCCGCCGCCAGCGCCCGGATCTCGGGGTCGTCGAACAGCGCGACGAACCCCGAGGAATGGGAGATCGGAACGTGGTACATGTCGCTGGCGAACTGTTCGGCGGCGAACTTCCAGTTGGCGTCGATGACCCACTTGGTCGCGCCCGGGACGAGTTCGAGACCGTCGTCGTAGCGGTCGGCCATGGCGTCGAAGTACCACGCCATGTCGCCCAGGTACTCCTCGAAGGAGGGGGCTTCGTCATCCCAGGTGCCGAAGTAGAAGCCCTTGTAGTTGTGGATGCGCGGCACCTGCCGCGGTCCCCACTGGGACTTGTCGATCTCGTTGTGGTAAGCGCGGTCTTCCATCGGCACGTTGACCAGCTCACCGGCGATGTTGTACGCCCAGCCGTGATAGCTGCAGGTGAATGCCTTGGCCACACCCTCGTCGGCACGGCAGATGCGCATGCCCCGGTGCCGGCACTGGTTGAGGAACGCCTTGACCGAGCCGTCCCGCTGACGGACCACCAGGACCGGGTCCTCGGCCATGTAGGTCTGCAGGAAGCTGCCCTTCTTGGGCAACTGGCTGTCGTGGGCCAGGAAGAGCCAGCTCCGGGCGAAGACGTTCGCCAGCTCGGCCTGGTAGATCTCGGGATCGGTGTAGATGCTTGGGTCGATGAGCCCCTTGTCGGGCTGGACCAGGTCGGCGATGTCGAACATGTCCCGCTCCTTTCGTTCTCAGGCGCCGGGAGCCGGAGAGGCCGCCAGGAAGTGATGGCCCCAGATGCTCGCGGCGTCGTAGTGGCCGACCGTCCACGCGTCGTCGTCGATGACGCGGCCGTTGAAGCCGTACTCGATGTCGAAACCGGAGGGCGTCACGACGTAGAAGGAGGTCATCCGGTCGTTGGTGTGCTCGCCGATCGACATCCGCATCGGGATGCCCTGCTTCTGCACGAGGTCCATGGTCCGTCCGACGTCCTCCAGGCTCGTCACCTCCAGCATCAGGTGACCGATGCCGGGCGGGACTCCGGGGATGGCACCGAACGCCATCGAGTGGTGCCGGGGATTGCAGTGCAGGAACTGGGCCGCCTGAGGCCCGAGGTCGATCGTGTCGCTGAGCCGGAACCCGAGAGCGTCCTGGTAGAACTTCGCGGTCTTTGCCGGGTCGGCGACGAACATGAAGGTATGACCGACGCCGAAGTCGCCCTGGCCCATGTCGCCGGCGACGAAGGTGAGGCCGCGCGGAGAGACGAATCGCTCCTTGGCCTGAGTCGCGCCGTAATAGGCCTCGACCGTGTTCCCGGCGACGTCGGCGAAGCTGATCAGCTTCCGGACGCCGCGGCGGGCGGCGAGCTTCTCGTCCTCCCGGAAGTCGACGCCGAGCGAACGCAGATTCCCGGCCAGAACGTCCAGATCCCTGGGAGACCTGACCTCCATACCGAGCGCGACCACCGATTTCGGGCCGGCCGGCTCCCCGGCCTCCACGGCGATACGCCATGCCCTCTCGTCATTCTTGAACAGCAAGGTGTCCGGGTCGTCCGAAGCGGCGAGCTGGAGGCCCAGCACGTCGGTTCCGAACGTCCTCCATGCCTCGAGCGGACCGCGGAAGACGATGTAGCCCAGAGCGCTGACGAAACTCATGTGCATGACTCCACTTCAGATCTGACCCGCGAGGAAGGCGCGGGTGACGTTGTTGAACTTGTCCGCCTGCTCGATCTGCGCCCAGTGACCGCAGTGCGGCATCAGATAGAGCCGCGAGTTCGGGACGCGCCGGGCGAACCACTCACTGCTCTCGGGCCTGACGATGACGTCCTCCCTGCCGTGGACGAACAGAACCTCGTTCGGGATGCGCTTGAGCGCGACGTCCGGGAGGACGAGGGGGCTGGCGGGCCCATGGGCGAAGGTCTGCAGGTGGGAACGCCGCACCTCGGGCCGTGTCGCCATGGCGACACGCTCCTCCGCGATGGCGGCGAGCCGGTCCCCGAACAGGGTGGGGTCGTAAAGCATGTAGGAGATCAGCTCGGCCATGGCCCGAGGGGTGGGGTCGTCGTAGAAGGTGATCAGACGCCACATCGCCGGACTGGGAGCCCCCATGTTCCCGGCACCGGCCGTCCCCATGGTGATGGCCTTGCCGAAGCGCTCAGGGGCGCGGGTCAGCAGGTTCAGCGCGAGCGAACCGCCCATCGAGTTGCCCACCAGGTGGACCTTGTCGAGCCCGAGTTCGTCGATCAGGGCCAGGCAGGTCTCGGCGTTCTGCCGCAGCCTGGCGCCGGGCGGCGTGTTCTCCGGGTGGCTGGAGTCGCCCCAGCCGACCTGGTCGATCACCAGACAGTCGTAGTCCTCGGCGAAGGCCTCGATGGTGCCGCCGAAGTTGGACAGGCCGGTCGCCCCGGGGCCTGATCCATGCAGGAAGAGGATGGCTTCGCGGTTTCCCTCGCCTGCGCGGTTGAGTCGCACGCTGTATTCGCCGGCTTTGACGTCCGAGGTCGTGATCGAGACGCTCACAGCGCCTCCTTTCGGTGGAATGGTGTGTGGAGTGTCGGCCGGATCCGTGCTCCGGTCG
>NZ_LIQX01000357.1 GCF_001418475.1 Streptomyces ossamyceticus
CGCCCGGTGGAACGGGCCCGGGCGCCACTCCAACTGATCCGCGCGCACCGCGAGTTCCAGGTCCGGCAGGCGGTCGAGAAGCTTCTCCACCGCGACCGAGGCGATCAGCCGGGCCTCGCTCTGCGCGGGACAGTTGTGCGGGCCCGCGCTCCACGCCAGATGGGCCCGGTTGCCCGCCCGCCGGTCACCCGTCAGCGCGGGGTCCGTGTTCGCGGCGGCCAGCGAGACCACCACGGGGTCCCCGGCCCGCAGCGCCGCGCCCTCATGGACGACGTCCCGGACCGGGTAGTGAACCGCGTAGTTGGCCATCGGCGGGTCGGTCCACAGCACTTCGTCGAGCGCGTCCTCGACGGGCAGGCTGCCGCCGGACAGCTCGCCCGCGAAGCGGTCGTCGGACAGCAGCAGCCGCAGGGCGCCCGCGATCAGGTTCTGCTGCGGCTCGGTGCCGCCGCCCATGAGCACGACGAGGCTGTGCACCATCTCCTCGTCGGTGAGCGCCGCCGGGTGCGCCAGCAGCCAGGAGGTGACATCGGGGCCGGGTGTGCGCCGCTTGAGGTGGACCAGGTCGAACAGGGTGGCGGTGAGCAGTTCGTCGGCTCGTTCGGCGTCCACGCCGTCGAAGATCCCGGACATGCCCTCGACCAGCTTCAGCCCGTGGTCGGCGGGGCAGCCGAAGAGGTGGTTGAAGACGAGCAGGGGGATGACCTGCGCGTACTCGCCGAGCAGATCGGCCTTGCCGGTGGGTGCGAACCGGTCGATGAGGGTGTCGGCGCTGCTCTCGACGTAGCCGCGCAGGGTGTGCGGCTCGACGCGGGCGAGGCTGTCGGTGATGGCGCCCCGCAGCCGCCGGTGCTCCTCACCGTCGGTGAACAGCGCGTTGGGCCGGTACATCATCATCGGGACGACGGGGCTGTCCGGGGGGACGGTGCCGTCGGCGAGGTCGTTCCAGCGGCGCGGGTCCTTGGAGAAGGTCTCGGTGCTGCGCAGCACGTACAGGGCGGCGTCGTACGAGGTGACGAGGGTGGCCCGGACACCGGGGGCGAGTTCGACGGGTGCGGTGGGGCCGTGGGCGCGCAGCCGCCGGTAGGCGGCGGCCGGGTCGGCGGCGAAGTCGGGTCCGTAGAGGGGTTCGTGGGCCGGGCAGCCCGGCGGCGGCCCGGACGGCGTCTCGGGGGTCACGCGTGCTCCAGTTCGGCGTCGCGGCTCAGCAGGTAAGCGGCGAGCGCGATCAGCGCCCGGGTGGAGGAGTCCGGATCGCGGGCGTCGCAGCGGACCAGTGGCGTCTCGGGCAGCAGGTCGAGGGCCTCGCGCACCTCGGCCAGGTCGTGCACGGGGGCGTCGTCGAAGTCGTTGACGGCGACGGCGTACGGCAGGCCCAGGTCCTCCAGGGTGCCCATCACCTCGAAGGAGTGGGACAGCCGGCGGGTGTCGGCGAGGACCAGCGCGCCGAGGGCGCCGCGGGTCATGTCCTCCCAGAGCCGGGTGAAGCGCTGCTGTCCCGGTGTGCCGAACAGGTAGAGGACCAGGGACGGGTTGAGGGTGAGGCGGCCGAAGTCCAGCGCGACCGTGGTGGTGGTCTTGTCGCGGGTGCCGGCGAGGTCGTCGACGAGGGCGCCGGCCTGCGTCAGGACCTCCTCGGTGCGCAGCGGCTTTATCTCGGAGAGCGTGCCGACGAACGTGGTCTTGCCGACCGCGAAGTGTCCGACGACGAGCACCTTGAGCGCGCGCCGCACGGTCGGCCGCAGATACACGTCGTCAGAGGCGGGCGCGAAGCCCATCGAGGACCTCCTGGAGGATGCCGACGTCGAACCGCCGGACGGCCGAGGGGCGTTCCCCCTGCTCGAAGGGGTTGGTGAACCCGGGGGACGGCGTGCGGGTGGTGATGTGGCCGCTGTCCATGAGGTCGGCGACCAGCACCTTGGTGACGCTGACCGGCAGCCCTAGGTGCCCGGCGACCTCGCCCAGGGAGAGCGCGCCGTGCCGGCACAGCTCCATCACCCTGCGCTTCTCGGGGGTCAGTCCGGTCGGGGGGAGGTCGTCGGCGGCGGTCAGCAGGGTGATCAGGTCCAGGGTGTTGCGGGTGGGGCGGGCGCGGCCGTCGGTGACGACGTACGACCGCACCAGGCGCCCGCCGGGCCGGGGGCGGGGCGTCATGTCCGGCTGCCCGTGGCCGGCCTGGCCGGGGTGGACAGCTCCTTGCCGAGCCGGTCGACGAGTTTGTGCATGCGGTAGGTGACGGCCTCCATGTCCACCTCGACGCCGGTGGAGACGGCGAGGTAGGCGCCCTCGCCGGCCGCGACGAGGAAGACGTAGCCGTGCCCGAACTCGATCATGGTCTGCCGCCAGGGGCTGGTGGACGGCCCGCAGAACTCGGCGGTGCTGCGGCTGATCGACTGGAGGCCGGAGAGGCCGGCGGCGAGGCGTTCGGCGTCGTCGCGGTCGATGCCTGCGGAGTGGGCGCGGAGCATCCCGTCGGCGGAGAGCAGGATGGCGTTCCGCGCCTCGGGCACCTTCAGCACGTCGTCGAGCATCCAGCCCAGCTCGTTGGTCATGGGCTCGCTCATGCGCGGGGGGTCCCTTCGTTGTCGTGGGGGGTGGAGGGCTCGGGGGCGAGGATGTCGTCGTCGAGGATGCGCCCGGCGGCACCCGCCGAAGCCGGTGCCGCGGGCGCATCCT
>NZ_LIQX01000358.1 GCF_001418475.1 Streptomyces ossamyceticus
CCCCCGAGACCACCACCCCCGAATCCGGCATCCCCTTCCGAGGCGGCCGCGAAGGCTACGCCAGCTTTCGGATCCCGGCGGTCGTGCGCACGGCGTCCGGCGCTCTGCTGGCCTTCTGCGAGGGACGGGTCGGCGGGCGGGAGGACTTCGGGAACATCGACATCGTGGTGAAGCGGTCGACGGACGGCGGCCGCAGCTGGGGCCCCCTGCGGGTCGCCGCCGAGAACGGGGACGGCCTCGCGGGCAACCCCGCCCCTGTGGTGCTGGACACCGGCCGCATCCTGCTCGTACACGTCCGGAACGCCGCCTCCGCCACCGAGGACGCGATCCGCCGGGGCACCGTGAGTGCCGCGGACGGGCGGCGGGTCTGGGTGCGGCACAGCGACGACGAGGGGGAGACCTGGTCGAGCCCCCGGGAGATCACCGAGGACACCAAGAGGCGGGAGTGGCGCTGGTACGCCACCACCCCCGGGCACGCGATCCAGCTGAGCAGCGGCCGGGTCGTCGTCCCCGCCAACCACTCCCTCCCGCCGACGGGCACCGACAACGGCACGGAGGGCAAGTACAACGGCGGCCACTGCCTGCTCAGCGACGACCACGGCGAGTCCTGGCGGATCGGCTACGTCGATGACAACACCGACGGCTACATCAACGTCAACGAGACCACCGCCGCCGAACTCCCCGACGGACGCGTCTACTTCAACACCCGCAACGACTCCCCGGCCCCCGGCACCCGCGCCGACGCGTACTCCGCCGACGGCGGCGCGAGCCTGATCAAGCCGTTCCGGCCGCAAGCGGGCCTCGTCGGCCCGGTCGTCGAGGGCAGCCTCCTCCAGCTGAGCGACCCCGATCCGAGCGTCCCCGACCTGCTCCTCTACTCCGGCCCGGCCGACCCCGGCTTCCGCGCCCTGATGACCGTCCGGGCCAGCACCGACCACGGCACGACCTGGCGGGTCGCCCACACCGTCGACGGGCTGCCCGCCGCGTACTCGGACCTCGTCCGCGTCGACGAGCACACGGTCGGGCTCCTCCACGAGACGGGCGACTTCAGCGCGTACGAGACGATCACGTTCCGCCGGATCCCCGTCGCCACCCTCCAGTGACCGCCCCTGCCTGGCCTATCCCCGTCTGACCTGCCCCTCACTCGACCTGCACCCACCCCCGCCACGACCACGCACGTAAAGTCAGCCCATGACCTCTACCGACAGTGCACAGACGACCCCCGGCACGCCCGAGACCCCCGGCGCGGCGCCCGCCAAGGCCCCGGCCAAGGACCCCTGGGACCTCCCCGACGTCTCCGGGCTCGTCGTCGGCGTGCTCGGGGGCACCGGGCCGCAGGGCAAGGGCCTCGCGTACCGCCTCGCCAAGGCCGGCCAGAAGGTGATCATCGGCTCGCGGGCCGCCGACCGCGCGCAGGCCGCCGCCGAGGAACTCGGCCACGGTGTGGAGGGCGCCGACAACGCCGAGACCGCGCGCCGCAGCGACATCGTGATCGTCGCGGTGCCGTGGGACGGGCACGCCAAGACCCTGGAGTCCCTGCGCGAGGAACTGGCCGGCAAGCTCGTCGTCGACTGCGTCAACCCGCTCGGCTTCGACAAGAAGGGCGCCTACGCGCTGAAGCCGGCGGAGGGCAGCGCCGCCGAGCAGGCCGCCGNNTGATGGTGCTCGGCGAGGTCCGGGCCGACGTCGAGATCGTGCAGGCGCTGGCGGGCCGCATCCCCGGTATGCGGGGCGTCTTCGCGGGCCGGCTGCGAGGCGCCCACCAGGTGGAGGCGCTGGTCGCCAACCTGATCTCCGTGAACCGCCGCTACAAGGCGCACGCCGGGATCCGCCTGACCGACGTGTGAGGCCGCGCGGGGCATGGGGGACACTGGACGCCGTACGACCCCGTCGTACCGCCTCGTCCGACCGCCCTGTCAGGAGCCGACCTCCATGCCCCCCTTGCCCCCAC
>NZ_LIQX01000359.1 GCF_001418475.1 Streptomyces ossamyceticus
GCCGAGGGTCTGTCCAACACCGGCATCGGCACGCGGATGAACCTGAGCACGGGCACGGTCAAGGACCACGTCAGCGCCGTCCTCGGCAAGCTGGGGGTGGGCAACCGCGTCCAGGCGGCCCTGCTCGCCGAGCGCGCCGGTCTGCTGCGGGCGCGGCGGGACGGGGAGGCGGGGTGAGGCGGTGGCCCGCGGTCCGGTCGCACCGTCCGCCGGCGGTGCTGTGGGACGCCGTCCTGGTGGCGGCGGCGCTGGTGGACGTCCGGATCCACTTCGCGCCGGACGAACCGCTGCGCATGGTCTGCGCCCTGCTTGCCGCCCTCGTCCTCCCGGCCCGCCGCCGACTGCCCTCGCTGACGTTCCTGTTGGCCCTGCCGTCCGCCCTGGTCTCCGACGCGGTGTTCGCCACGCTGGCCGCGCTGTACACCCTCGCGTCCCTGTCCCGGCACCGGGTCCTGCTGGCCGGGTGTGCGCTGGCGTACGCCGCCTGCGATCTGACCTGGTGGTCGTGGCCCGCGCCGGAGTTTCTCGAACCGCACGAGAGCTCCGCGCTCGTCACGGTCACCTACAGCGTGGCGACGGGGGTCGCCCCCGTCTTCCTCGGCCAGCTCGTCCAGGCCCGCCGCGAGCTGTCGCTGCGGCTCGACGAGATCTCCGAGGCCCGCGAGCACGAGCGCCTGCTGCTGGCCCAGGGCGTACTGGCCCGGGAACGCGCGCAGCTCGCCCGTGAGATGCACGACGTGGTGTCCCATCAGGTCAGCCTGATCGCCGTGCGGGCCGGGGCGCTCCAGGTCGGCAGCCGGGACCCCGGGACGAGGGACGCGGCGGCCACCATCCGGCGGCTGAGCGTGCAGACGCTGGAGGAGCTGCGGCACATGGTGAGCGTGCTGCGCGCCTCCGGCAGCCGCCCCACCGAGCTGACCCCGCAGCCGTCCCTGGCCGATCTCCGCCGCCTCGTCGACTCCAGCGGCATCGAGGCCGAGCTGCGTACCGACCTGCCCGACGACCTCCCGCCCGCCGTGCAGCGCGCGGTGTACCGCACCGTCCAGGAGGCCCTGACCAACGTCCGCAAGCATGCCCCCGGCGCCACGGCCACGATCCACGTCCGGCACAGGAGCGGCACCGTGCACGCCACCGTCGCCAACACGGCCCCGACCCGCCCGGCCCTCCCTCTCCCCGGCGCCCACCACGGCCTGGTCGGCCTGCGTCAGCGCGCCGAACTCCTCGGCGGCACGGTCGCCTCCGGCCCCACACCCGACGGCGGCTACGCGCTCCGCCTGGAGCTCCCGGCCGAGGCGACGACCTGACCCCCGGCCGGCGCCGTCGCGCCGTCACGCAGTCACGCAGTCACGCAGTCACGCAGTCATCATCAGCAGCATCGTCGCCATCGAGCCGCCCATGCCGATGTGACCGGCCAGGCGGGCGTTCGGCGCCGAGAGCACCGCGGGGGTGCGGGCGACGCGGCGGTGACGGGCCCTCGGGGCGGGCGCCGCGGCTGCCGCGACCGGGCCGCGCAGACGGGCCCGTACGGCCAGGGCCACGAACACCACGAAGTAGGCGGCCAGCGCCCAGAAGGCGGCACGCCACAGGACGGCGGAGCCGGAGGAAGCGGCGGCCTCGGTCAGCCCGTGCCCGCCGCCCGCGCCCTGCATCCCGGCCATCGCCCCGTGGCCGTGCCCGTGTCCGGAGGCGCCCAGGGCGAGGGTCGGTCCGGAGCTCTCGCCGGGCATGGCCAGGGTCATGAGCACCATGGCGGCGCTGCCGATCACGAGGTGCGCCCCGTGCCCCAGCTGCCGTATCCCGCCCCGCCTGACGTGGCGTACGGAGAGGGCCACGCCCCCGACCAAGAACACGGCGAAGACAGCCGCCCACCACAGGCCGTACGTGCCGTAGTGCAGGGCCGTCGGGGGCGCCGCCATCACGGCCATGCCCGCGCCCATGGCGACCTCGGCTCCCGCCTCGAACCGGGCCCAGCCGTCGACCAGCGCCATCCGGACGAGGTTCCCGAGGGCCGCCCCCGCTCCCAGCACCACCAGCGTCCAGCCCAGAAGATGTCCCGTCACATCGCCACCGCCACTCGTCGACCACTACGTATCTCCTTAGTACGTAAGGTGTGGCGATCCGACTCATCGGCGTGGGCGGGGGTGCGTGACGGGAGGGCCCGACACGGACGTCCACACCTCTCGCTATATACCCCCCAGGGGTATAGTGTGCGGAGTGTCGAGGACGGGCCACCACGGACGAGGACGGGGATGACAGGTCATGGACCACAGCGCTCACCAAGACGGCAGCGCGCACGACCGCGCCGCACACGAGGGACACGAGGGGCACGCCGGCCACTCGACGCCTCCCGGCGGGCACGGCGGAGCCTCCTGGAGCATGGCGGTGAGGGCGACGCTGCACTGCCTGACCGGGTGCGCCATCGGGGAGATCCTCGGGATGGCGGTCGGCACGGCCCTGGCGTGGGGCAACGCGCCGACGATGGCGCTGGCCATCGCCCTCGCGTTCCTCTTCGGGTACTCCCTCACCCTGTTCGCGGTGCTCCGCGCGGGCCTGGACCTGCGGGGTGCGATCAAGGTGGCGCTGGCCGCCGACACCGTCTCCATCGCCGTGATGGAGCTGGTCGACAACGTGATCATCGCCCTGACTCCGGGAGCGATGGACGCCCACCTCTCCGACGGGCTGTTCTGGTCGGCGCTCCTCGGCGGGTTCGCGGTCGCGTTCCTGATCACCACGCCGGTCAACAAGTGGATGATCGGCCGCGGCAAGGGCCACGCCGTCGTCCACACCTACCACTGACTCCCCCTTCCGCCGCCGCGCCCCCTCGGGCCACCCCGTTGGCCCGAGGGGGCGCGGCCGGAGCCGAACGGGTGGTCAAGCAGGGGAACGGAGGGCCGGGTTCACCCGGCTGAGCGCCTCGAGTGGTGGCGAGCGGAAAATCGACTGACGGTTGATCACGTCAAGGCCGGGTCCCTTCAGCTGACGAAGCACCAGCTGCCCGGTCATGGCGGAAGGACCATCAAATGCGTTCAGCCCGGATGCTTTTCGCCACTGCGGCGGCCACGGCCGTCCTCGCCATCACCGCCCCCGGCGCCTACGCCGACGGGGACGAGTGGGACCGCGGGGACCACGGGTACAGCAAGGAGCACCACAAGGACGGCAGGCACGAAGGCCCGCGGGGCGGCGTTCACACCGGTGGTGGCGCCCTGAGCGCCACCCAGAACGACGAGTGGAGCCCCGAGGGCAAGGAGGACAAGTCCTGGGGCGCCGAGGACAAGCAGAAGGACGAGGGGCGCAAGGAGTCGTGGAAGGGCGACAGTGACAAGGAATCCTGGAAGGGCGACCACGGCAAGCCGCGTGGCGGGATGCACACCGGCGGCGGCGCGCTCGCCTCACCGGGCATGACCGCCGGCGGGCTGGCGGTCCTCGCGGTCGCGGGCACCGGCATGTACGCCCTGCGCCGCAAGAACCTCGGCGGAAGCGCGGCCTGATCCATGCCCGGCGCGATACCTGGCCCGACAGCGGCCGCGGCCGTCACACCGTACAGCGTGTGGCGGCCCGGCTGCCCGGCTCCCCGCCCCCCGCCCGTTCCGCTGCCGCGCCTTGTGAGGTGGTGTCCAATGGCAGCCCATCCCTCCTACCCCGGCGGCACCGGTCCGGGACCGACCCGCCGCGGGAACCGACCGAACATGACCGTACTGGTCGCCCTGGGCCTGCTGATCGTCTCCCTGATCCTGTTCGGCCGCGCGGGCTCCTCGCCCGACGCCTCCCCACCGCCGGGCGCCCGGCACGCCCCGCAGGTCGCGACGACGCCACCCC
>NZ_LIQX01000036.1 GCF_001418475.1 Streptomyces ossamyceticus
CATCTTCTGCTGCGCCGCCGGGGCGGCCGGGAGGAGGTGCGCCTGCCCCTCACCCCGGCCGGCGGCGACCGCCTCAGGGCGGCGCTGCCCGGCAGCGTGGCCCTGTCCGAGGGCCGCTGGGACGCCTATCTGCGAGCGGCGGGCGCTGAGCCGCTCCGGCTCGCTCCCGGCCTCAACGACCTGCGCTCCCTGGTCGACCGGGCTCCCGGCGCGGTCGCCGAGCGGGTCGTCGTCCGCATCCCCTACGCCACCAAGAACGGCAACCTCTCGGTCCGCAGCTGGGAGCGCTCACCGCACGCCGAGGCCGGCGCGCTGCACATCGGCGACGGCGAACTGACCGTCAGCGTCCGCCTCTACGGCACCGAAACCGCCCCGGACGCGTACGCCGAGGCCGCCGACCGGCACGGCGCGTTCCCGCCCGTCCGGGCCGACCTGACCCCGGCACCCGGCGGGTTCCGCTTCACCGTGGCGTACGGCGCGCTGCGGCCCGGCCTGTGGGACCTGTGGCTGCGTCCCGGCGGCGAGGCCGGGCCGCGGGTACGGATCGCGCGGCTGCTCGACGACGTCGTCGACAAGAAACCCGTCTACGTGTACCCCACGGCCGGCGTCGACACGGAGCACGGCCCGGTGGAGGCGACCCCGTACTACACGGTCGACAACGATCTGTCGGTCACGGTCGCCGCCGTGGGCTGAGCCGCGAAGGGGCAGCGACGGTCGAGGACAGTAACTGTCCTCGACCGCTGGCAGACTCGCCCCCATGTTGGAGACATCGGCACGTCTGCTGCGGCTGCTCTCGCTCTTGCAGGCCCACCGCGAATGGTCCGGCTCCGAGCTGGCCGACCGCCTCGGCGTCACACCCCGCACGGTCCGCCGTGACGTGGACCGGCTGCGCGAACTCGGCTACCCCGTCAACGCCAGCCCCGGCACCGGCGGCGGCTACCAGCTCGGCGCCGGCGCCCAGTTGCCGCCGCTGCTGCTGGACGACGACGAGGCGGTCGCCGTCGCCGTCGGGCTGCGCACGGCCGCGGGCCAGGGCGTCGAGGGCATCGGCGAATCCTCGGTGCGGGCCCTCGCCAAGCTCGAACAGGTGCTGCCGAACCGGCTGCGCCGCCGGGTCGGCGCCCTCAACGCCTTCACCGTGCCGCTGCTGCGCGGCCCCCAGCCCTCCGCCGTCGACCCGGCGGTCCTCACCGACCTCGCCCACGCCTGCCGGGACGCCGAGCGCCTGCGCTTCGAGTACCGCGACCACGGCGGCGCCACCACCCGCCGTACGGTCGAGCCGCACCGCCTGGTGTGCACCGAGCGGCGCTGGTACCTCGTCGCCTGGGACGTCGACCGCGGCGACTGGCGCACCTTCCGCGTCGACCGCGTCACGCCCAAACCGCCGCACGGGCCGCGCTTCACCCCCCGCGAGGCGCCGGCCGCCGACCTCGCCGCGTACGTCTCCGAGGGGATCTCCACGCGCGCCTACGCCGCCCAAGCCGTCGTCCGGCTGCTCGTCCCCGCCGAGGAGGCCGCCGCTCGGCTCTCGCCCGCCGCGGGCACCCTGGAGCCCCTCGACGACGACAGCTGTCTGCTGCGCACCGGGGCGGCGAACCTCGACGTGATGGCCATCCACGTGATGATGACCGGCATCGCGTTCGAGGTCGTCGAACCGTCGGCGCTGACCGAGACGATCAGGACCCTTCGGGACCGTCTGACGGCCGCTCTTGACCGAAGCGCGGATGCGGCGTCCGCTCCTGGCCCTCGCGGGTCTGGGGCGGCGTGATCGCGGCGAACCTCGGATGGTGCAGGTCGAACGCCGGGGACTCGGAGCGGACCCGGGGCAGCGTCACGAAGTTGTGCCGCGGCGGCGGACACGACGTCGCCCACTCCAGGGACCGCCCGAAGCCCCACGGGTCGTCGACCTGGACCCGCACGCCGTACCGGGAGGTCTTCCAGACGTTGTAGAGGAACGGCAGCGTCGACAGGCCGAGCAGGAACGCGCCGATCGTCGACACCGTGTTGAGGGCGGTGAAGCCGTCGGCGGCCAGATAGTCCGCGTACCGCCGCGGCATGCCCTCCGCGCCCAGCCAGTGCTGCACCAGGAACGTGGTGTGGAACCCGACGAACAGGGTCCAGAACTGGATCTTGCCGAGCCGCTCGTCCAGCATCTTCCCGGTGAACTTCGGCCACCAGAAGAACAGCCCCGCGAACGTCGCGAAGACGACCGTGCCGAACACCACGTAGTGGAAGTGCGCCACCACGAAGTACGAGTCCGTGACGTGGAAGTCCATGGGCGGCGAGGCCAGGATCACCCCCGTCAGACCACCGAACAGGAACGACACCAGGAACCCGGTCGCCCACAGCATCGGCGTCTCGAACGACAGTGAGCCCTTCAGCATCGTCCCCGTCCAGTTGAAGAACTTCACCCCCGTCGGCACGGCGATCAGGAAGCTCATGAACGAGAAGAACGGCAGCAGCACCGCCCCGGTGGCGAACATGTGGTGCGCCCACACCACCACCGACAGGCCCGTGATCGCCATCGTCGCGCCGACCAGGGTGAGATAGCCGAAGATCGGCTTCCGGCTGAAGACCGGGATGATCTCCGTGATGATCCCGAAGAACGGCAGCGCGATGATGTAGACCTCGGGATGCCCGAAGAACCAGAACAGGTGCTGCCACAGCAGCGCGCCGCCGTTGGCCGAGTCGAAGACCTGTGCGCCGAACCGCCTGTCGGCCTCCAGGCAGAGCAGCGCCGCCGCCAGCACCGGGAACGCCATCAGGATCAGGATCGACGTGAACAGCGTGTTCCAGGTGAAGATCGGCATCCGGAACATCGTCATACCGGGGGCGCGCATCCCGATGATCGTGGTCAGGAAGTTCACCGCGCCGAGGATCGTGCCGAACCCGGACAGCGCCAGCCCCATGATCCACATGTCGGCCCCGATGCCCGGTGACCGCTCCAGGCTGTTCAGCGGCGCGTAGGCGAACCAGCCGAAGGCCGCGGGGCCGGACGGCACCAGCAGCGACGCCATGACGATCAGCCCGCCGAAGAGGAACAGCCAGTACGACAGCATGTTCAGCCGGGGGAAGGCGACATCGGGCGCACCGATCTGCAGGGGCATGATCTCGTTGGCGAACCCGGCGAAGGTCGGCGTCGCGAAGAGCAGCAGCATGATCGTGCCGTGCAGCGTGAACAACTGGTTGAACTGCTCGTTGTCCACGATCTGCAGGCCCGGCCGGGCCAGTTCGGCCCGCATCACCAGGGCCATCAGACCGGCCGCCAGGAAGAACAGGAACGACGTGACCAGGTAGAGATGGCCGATCTTCTTGTGGTCCGTGGTGGTCAGCCAGTCGACCACCAGCCGTCCCGGCCGCTTGCCCCTCCGTACGGGTCGTGCCGACGCCGGTACGGTCTCGGTCCCCATCGCTCGCCCCTTCGCTGCCGCGTCCCGGGCCCGTGATGCACGCCATGATGCTCGCGCCCCGGCCGCTCCGACAGGGGGCGTACGGGGGAACTGTGCAGGAATCGTGTATTTCCCATGAGGTCCCCGCTTCCCGGAGCCGTCCGGGAATCGGTGGGAAAAGGCCGGACATGCACCGGACACACGGCCCCGGACCTGCTTTCCTACGGGCTATTCGAGATGGTGCCGAAGCACTCCGGAATTGTGTTCGCCAGCGCGGGCAAGGCCCGCGGAACCGCTCGTACGTGTGACGAAGTTGGGCCGAAACGCGTGTCGTGGTTCTGTGACAGAAGCGTGACTGCGGGGGGACAGGGCCCCCTTCGGCCGCCTAACGTGGCGGGCATGGCACCGATTCCGCACTCGCCCGAAGAGCCCCGGGACAACCCCGACTCCTACGTCGGTCTGGAGGCGCCGAGCGCCGAGCGACGCGCCCTGGAACACGGCTGGTCCACCGTCAGAAAGCTGCCGCCGGGCGCGATCATCACCATGGAGTACCGCTTCGGCCGGCTCAACCTGGAAGTCGAGGACGGCCGGGTGAAGCGCGCCTGGAAGGGCTGATCGCGGGGCCGGCCGGAGGCAGGACGGGCGAAGGCCCGGCTCGTGACGAGCCGGGCCTTCGCGGTGCGGGGCATGGAGTGTGCGTACCTGCCCCGCTGTCTCGTGTCAGCCGCCCGCGACCGGCCGGGCCGTGGAGGTCCCTCGTGTCATACGGTCCGCGTGGGGCGGCCGACGGTGGCCGAGCGGGGTGATCGGCGCCCGCTCCGACCTGGCCGAATGCGGGGTGGAGGGCAGGTGCAGCGGCATGATCGGGGCGTGGGCGGTGCGGGCCGCGATCCCCGTGTCGCGGACGCTCGCCGCCTCTTCGCCGGGTGTGCGCAGCGTGCTCGTCCCCACCGGCGCCGGGGTCGGGGCCGGAGCGGGGACCGTCGTACGGCGGTCGCGCCAGGTGTCCCGCAGCGAGAAGATCCAGGCCTCGGCGCGGGAGATCAACGGCTCGAACCAGGGCAGCGCCAGCAGGATCAGCAGACCGGCGGCCCAGCCCAGCAGTACGTCGCTGAGCCAGTGCGTGCCCAGGTACACGGTGGTGAGGCCGACGCCGAGCGAGGTCACGGCGGACAGCGCGGACAGCCAACGCCTGGCCCGCGGGGTCGACGCCAGATACGCCAGGATGCCCCAGGTCACCACGGCGTTGGCGGTGTGGCCCGAAGGAAATATGTCGCCGCCCAGCCACATCTCGTTGGAGCCGATCTCGGTCGCGTAGTGCGGGCCGAGTCTGCCCATGCCGAGCTTGGCGGCGCCGACCGTGATGTTCAGCAGCAGCAGCGAGACGCCGAGCGCGAGGAGCGGGCGCAGGGTGTGCTGCCGCCAGGAGCGCCAGCCCAGCCAGGCGGCGACCATCACGGCGGTGGGGCCGCGCTGGCCCAGGACGACGTAGTAGTCGAGGAAGGCGTGGATCTCCGGCCACTGCTGGTACGGCCGGAAGAACATGATCTGCCAGTCGAGCCGCACGAGCCACGAGGTGATGATCACGGCCCACACGATGGCCACGTAGAAGGCGAGGGTCGACGAGAACAGCACCACACGGTGCCGCGTCATCACCGGCACGTCGATGTGGGCCGGTCGCTCAGGCTCACGGTCCAGCCTGGAGAAGACCCGGTCCAGACGGGTCGGCTTTAGTTCGGTACGCACTCAATCGACGTTACAGCGAGTGAGCTCCGGTGCGGCGTGAATCACCGGCTTTGTGATGACGCCGTGATGTGGGATTGCTCTCAGATTGATGTTTATTTCTGCTGAATGTTGAATGGATGGACTGCTCAGCCTTCAATTCCATGGCCGAATGATGGTCCGTCGTTTTGCGGTCCTTTTGAATTCGTTCACCGTCCGCTTGCGCCGAATTACGCAACCGCTTCCCGCTGCCGGGTGACGCTCAGGGCGGGCCGGAGCCGTTCAGCCAGAACGCCCCGTAGACCGCCGACACGGCCGCGACGCCGCCGAGCACCGCCGCCGACCTCGGGGTCCGCGCCCGGGCCAGAGCCAGGGCGAGAGGCAGGAGCAGCGGGAAGGCGGGCATCAACAGGCGCGGTTTCGAACCGAAGTAACTCGACGCGCACAGGGCCAGCGCGGTCACGACCCCCGCGTAGACCAGCAGCGGGAGCGGCTGGCCCTGCCGGACGCAGATCACGTACAGCCATACGACCGCCGCCACACCGGCGATCAGACCGACGCCCGCCAGGGCCGAGGGGAACGACGTGAACTTGTCGGCGATGAACCGGGCGAAGGCGTAGCCACCGTCGAAGCCATTGCGCCAGCCCGCCTGGACGTCGAGATAGCCGAGCGGCCCCTTGCCGGTGCGCTCGCCGACCCACAGCACGTAACCGCCCGCCCCCAGAGGGGCGAGGAGCATGCCGAGGGCGCGCGGCCACCAAGGGGTGCCCCCCGACGCCTCCGGGCTCCGGTTCCGTCCGGACGAGGGAGCGGGGTCGAGGTGTCGCTGTCGTACGTACGACGTGATCGCCGCCGCCCATACCGCCGCGACCACCGCCAGGCCCACCGGGCGGGTGAGGCCCGCGAGGGCGGCCAGGGCGCCCGCCGTCACCCAGCGGCCGGTCAGGACGGCGTACAGGGACCAGGCGGCCAGCGCGGTGAACAGCGCCTCCGTGTACGCCATCGACTGCACGATCCCCACCGGCAGCACCGCCCACAGCAGCACCGCGCACACCCCGGCCCGCCGGCCGTAGACCAGGTCGACGACGGCGAAGATCCCCCAGGCCGCCCCGAGCGAGGCCAGCGTCCCGACGGCCAGCCCGGCGTGCGCGTACGACAGCGGCGTCACCGCCGACACCGCGCGCTCCAGCCACGGCAGCAGCGGGAAGAAGGCCAGGTTCGAGTGGACGTCACCGTTGGGCAGGCGCACCTCGTAGCCGTAACCGAGCTCGGCCACCCTCGTGTACCAGAGCGCGTCCCAGCGGGCCGACAGCAGTGTCAGGGCGCTCTTGTCGCGCGCCGCGCTCCACAGGGTGAGCACGACGACCCCCAGGACGCGCACGGCGGCGTACCCGAGGAGTGCGGGGGCGGCCCGCCGGAGGAGGGGCGGCGCCGGGCGCGTAGCAAGATCGGTCACGCGCTCGATTATCGGCGGTGCCCGGAACCGGCCGGGGGGTCCGCACGTGATGGTCGGTGAGGGATCGTGACGGATGACCCACGGGCGACCGGGGAACGGGCGATGGAGGAGCCGTGGAGAACCCGTGGACGGTCGGCGGGGTGTCGTACGCCACACACCGCGGAAGCCGTCCATGAGACACCCACCACGTTTCACCGGCCGGAACTCGCGTACCCTGACGGCTCACTCGCCTTTCGTTGCGCGGGTCCGGGCCGCCGCTCTCCCGGGCCGTAGCCGCCGGGGAGTCCCCGCCCCGCGGTCCCGCCGAGCGCGAGAGCATCTGGGAGGTACGTACATGTCCGGGACGCCCACGGCCGCCGCGCGACGCCGTAGGGAGGCCGGGGCCGGTGCAAACCGATGGGTCGTCCTCGTCGTCCTCTGCGTCAGCCTGCTGCTCGTCGCCGTGGACGCCACCGTGCTGCACGTGGCGGTGCCCGCCGTCACCGAGGACATCAAGCCCGGCGCCATAGAGCTCCTCTGGATCGTCGACGTCTACCCGCTCGTCTGCGCCTCGCTGCTGATCCTCTTCGGCACCCTCGGCGACCGTGTCGGCCGCAGACGCGTCCTGCTCCTCGGCTACGCCCTGTTCGGTGTCGCTTCCGCACTCGCCGCCTTCGCCGAGAACCCGCAGGTCCTGATCGCGGCCCGGGCGCTGCTCGGCGTCGGCGGCGCGATGATCATGCCGGCGACGCTGTCGATCCTGCGGCAGGTGTTCCCCGACCGGCGCGAGCGCGCCCTCGCCATCGGTGTCTGGAGCGCCGTCGCCGCGGTCGGCGCGGCCGTCGGACCTCTGCTCGGCGGGTTCCTGCTGGAGCACTTCTGGTGGGGCTCCGTCTTCCTTGTCAACATCCCCCTGATGCTCGTCAGCCTGCCCGTCGGACGTCTGCTGCTGCCGGAGTCGACCGGCGACCGCGACGGACCGTGGGATGTCGTGGGCGCACTGATGGCGGCCGTCGGACTCTTCGGCGTCGTCCTCGGCGTGAAGCGACTCGGCGGCGGGCACCCGCCGTTCGACCCGGGCACCGCGGTGGCGCTGCTCGGGGGCGGTGTCCTGATGGCCGCGTTCGTGCGCCGACAGCGGCGCCGGAGGCATCCGCTGGTCGACCTGCGGATGTTCACGCGGCCCGCGTTCAGCACCTCCGTCGGCTGCATCGTCCTCGCCATGCTCGCGCTGGTGGGCCTCGAACTGATCGCCGCGCAGTATCTGCAACTGGTCCTCGGGCTCTCCCCGCTGGAGACCGGGCTGCGGCTGCTGCCGCTGACCATCGCGGCGATGGCGGCCGGGCTCGTCGGCTCCCATCTGCTGCACCGCTTCGGCCCGCGCCGCATGGTGTCGCTGGGCTTCTGCCTCACCGCGTTCGCGGTGGTGCTGCTCACGGAGATGGGCCGCCAGGACAACGCGGCGCTGCTGCTCACCGGCTTCGTCCTGCTGGGCTTCGGCCTGGAGACGACCCTGTTCGCGGCGTACGAGTCGATGCTGAGCGAGGCGCCCGCGTCGTCCGCCGGCGGGGCCGCGGCGATCGGTGAGACCTCCTACCAACTGGGCGCGGGCATCGGCATCGCCCTCCTCGGCAGCGTGATGAACGCGGCGTACGCGCCCGGGTTGTCGTCGGTGCCGGGGGTTCCCTCGTCGGCGTCCGCGGCGGCGGGGCACTCGCTAGGGGAGGCGTACGAGATCGCCGGGCGGTTGGGCGGGCCCTCCGGGGAGGCGCTGCGGCACGCGGCCCGGGACTCCTTCGTGCACGGTCTGCATGTCACGTTGCTGGTGAGCGCGGGCCTGTTGGTACTGGGCGCGGTCATGGCACTGCGGCTGCCGCGGGCCATGGAGTGCGAGGCGGAAGTCCCGGGGCCGAGAGAGGCGAAGGCGACGCCCGTGCGGGCGGAGTCGGTGCGCTGAGCCGCCGGGCACTGGGCGTGGCCGGGGCGTGTGGGTAATCTGCCTAGCGTTGCTAGTTTTAGTGAGCCGGAGGTTGCCCTCATGTCCGTGCCCGCGAAGTCGCCGTCCTTCGACCCCGCCGACCCGCTCGGCCTCGACGACCTGCTCGAACCCGAGGATCTCGCGGTGCGGGACACCGTGCGCGGCTGGGCCGCGGACCGGGTGCTGCCGTTCGTCGCCGAGTGGTACGAGCGGGGCGAGCTGCCGGAGATCCGCGAGCTCGCCCGGGAGCTGGGGGCGATCGGGGCGCTGGGCATGTCCCTCGACGGGTACGGGTGCGCGGGGGCCAGTGCCGTGCAGTACGGGCTCGCCTGTCTGGAGCTGGAGGCCGCGGACTCGGGGATCCGGTCGCTGGTGTCCGTGCAGGGCTCCCTCGCCATGTACGCCATCCACCGGTTCGGCAGCGAGCAGCAGAAGGAGACCTGGCTGCCGCGGATGGCGGCCGGCGAGGTCATCGGCTGCTTCGGGCTGACCGAGCCCGACCACGGGTCCGACCCGGCCTCGATGCGGACGTATGCCAAGCGCGACGGCACCGACTGGGTCCTCAACGGGCGCAAGATGTGGATCACGAACGGGTCCGTCGCGGGGGTCGCCGTCGTGTGGGCGCAGACGGACGACGGCATCCGCGGGTTCGCCGTACCGACGGACACCGCCGGGTTCTCGGCGCCGGAGATCAAGCACAAGTGGTCCCTGCGGGCCTCCGTCACCAGCGAACTCGTCCTCGACGACGTCCGGTTGCCCGCCGATGCCGTCCTGCCGGAGGTCAAGGGACTCAAGGGTCCCCTCAGTTGTCTGTCGCACGCCCGGTACGGGATCGTGTGGGGCTCGATGGGGGCGGCGCGGTCGAGTTTCGAGGCCGCGCTCGACTACGCCAGGACCCGTGAGCAGTTCGGGAGGCCGATCGGGGGTTTCCAGCTCACCCAGGCCAAACTCGCCGACATGGCGGTCGAGTTGCACAAGGGGATTCTGCTCGCCCACCATCTGGGGCGGCGGATGGACGCGGGACGACTCCGTCCCGAGCAGATCAGCTTCGGCAAGCTGAACAACGTACGAGAGGCGATCGAGATCTGCCGTACCGCCCGCACGATCCTCGGTGCGAACGGGATCTCGCTGGAGTACCCGGTGATGCGGCACGCGACCAACCTGGAGTCCGTGCTCACCTACGAGGGCACCGTCGAGATGCACCAGCTCGTGCTGGGCAAGGCGCTCACCGGACTCGACGCCTTCCGGTGACCGGGGGCACCGGAAGGCGGGGCGGTGAGCCGCCCTGCCTCAGCTCTGGTTGAAGAAGCCGTCGGCCGGTCGGCCGGCGGCCTCGCCGCTGACGATCTCCGTGTCGGCGGGGGTCAGCAGGAACACGCGGTTGGAGACCCGCTCGATCGAGCCGCGCAGACCGAAGATCAGGCCGGCGGCGAAGTCGACGACACGCTTGGCGTCGGAGGGCTCCATGTTCGTGAGGTTCATGATGACCGGGACGCCGTCCCGGAAGAGTTCGCCGATGTGCCGTGCGTCGCGGAAGCTGTCCGGGGTGACCGTGCCGATCCGGCGGCCCTGCTCGTGGGCGGACTCGGACGCGACCTTCACGCGAGGGTCGGTGACCCATGCCTCGCCGGACCCGGACTCCCGCTCATCGGCGTAGTCGTCGTCGTAGTAACGCTCGTCATCGTTGTCGTCGACGAGGCCAAGCCAGGCACTCGCCTTGCGCACCGATCCCATGGACGCCTCCTCTCACAGCGGTCTTTTTCTCTTTCCGCATCCCTATCGTCGTCCATGATGCGGATGTCTCGCCAAGTGGATAGACGCCGCACGGGGGTTTCGTGACGGTACTGGTGCAGAACGAATTCGTCGAGAGTCCATGTGCCCCAAGGGCTGTGCCGTACACGTCTGCTGACTGAGAGTGAAATAATATTGTTCGCGGCGTTTGGGTGAGTGTCGAGCGTCCGGGTGAACGTTCCGGCGGCTACGATGCGGCGCAGTTCAGGCACGTGCGCGTGGCCGTTCGGGGCGCGCGACAGACACGGGGGACGTCGTGTTCGGAATCGTGAGGCCCTGCGGTCATCGGCTCGGTGAAGGTCTGAAGGCCCAGTGGATGGCACATCTGTGCGGGCTCTGTCTCGCGCTGCGCGGGGACCACGGGCAGTTCGCCCGCATCGTGACGAACTACGACGGCCTGCTGGTCTCGGTTCTGACGGAGGCTCAGGCCGAGCGGACCACCGACTGGCGGCGCACCGCCGGGCCCTGCCCGCTGCGGGGCATGCGCACCGCGTCCGTCGCGCAGGGCGAGGGCGCTCGGCTCGCCGCCGCCGTCTCCCTGGTCCTCGCCTCGGCCAAGGTGCGCGACCACGTGGCCGACGGTGACGGACTGCTGGCGCGCAAGCCGGTCGCGTCCGCCGCGCGCCGGGTCGCGACGAGCTGGGGGCGCGCCGGCGCGCGCACCGGCTCGGACCTCGGCTTCGACACGGCGGTGCTGGTCGACGCCGTGGACCGGCAGCTAGGCGTCGAGGCGCTCGCCGGGCCGGGCACACCGCTGTTGACGGTGACCGAGCCGACCGAGACGGCGACCGCGGCGGCCTTCGCGCACACCGCGGTGCTCGCCGGACGCCCGGGCAACGTCGAACCGCTCGCCGAGGCCGGCCGGCTCTTCGGGCGCCTCGCCCATCTCCTGGACGCGGTCGAGGACCTGGCCGACGACGCCGCGGCAGGCGCGTGGAACCCGCTGACCGCGACCGGGACGTCCCTGCCCGAGGCCCGGCGGCTCGCCGAGGATGCCCTGCACGGCATCCGGCTCGCCCTGCGCGAGGTCGACTTCGTCGACGGCAAGCTGGCCCATCTGCTGCTCGTGCACGAACTCCGGCGCTCCGTCGACCGGGCGTTCGGCACGGTGCCGGTGTGCGCGTCGCACCAGCACGGCGGGCCTCCGCCGCACGGCAACCCGTACGGGGGCGGCGCCGGAAACCCGTACGGCGGCGCGGGTGGGAACCCCTACGGCGGCGGGAACCCGTTCGGTGGTGGCGGCGCGTACGGCGGCAGCGGTGGCGGGCCCGGCGGCTTCGGCGGCGTGCCGCAGCCACAGCCGCCCAGGCGGCGGGGGTTCTGGGCCGGTTGCGGGATGTTCTGGTTGCTGTGCTGCACCTGCCAGTTGTGCTGTGCGAAGGAGTACGAAGGGCCGTGGTCCCGGAAGAAGCGGGAGGGCTGCTGCCGGGACTGCGACTGCTGCGACGCGTGTGACTGCTGCGACTGCTGACCCACGGCCGGGCCGGGGTACGGCCGGCGGCCGCGCGTGCGTCGGCGCGGGCGCGCTGGGGGCGCGCGTGAAGGCGAGCGACCCCCGAGGGGGCATGATCGGGCGGTCTAATGATCGAGGTGTGCTCTGACGCGTCCCCCTCTGACGCGTCCCCCGCCGACGGTGACGGGGTCGTACTTATGGGGACCCCGGGTCGGCCGTCCGGGATTCACACAGAATCCCCACAACTCCGTCGGTGAGATCAACTGCCTTGCCCACTGGGCCGGTTGGTGTTCGAGCGGCCGAAAGGCACTCTTGCGGGGATCGGTGGTGCGGCCGAATACTTCCCCGCAGCGCCTTGTCAGGAGCACGGCATATTCGGAATCCGGACACGTGCCCTGATTCGCGCCTCACGGGCCCAAACCCCACGCGGGCCCCCGACTTCCCTGTAGGAGGGAACGAACAGTGAGGATCAAGCGCACCACTCCCCGCAGCGGCATCGCGAGACGGACCCGGCTGATCGCCGTGACCACCGGACTCGTGGCCGCGGCCGCCGCGACAGTCCCCACCGCCACCGCGGCAGACGCCCGCACGTTCAGCGCGTCGGAGCTCAAGAGCGCCAGCGCGTCGGTGCTCAAGGCGGATATCCCCGGTACCGCCTGGGCGGTCGACGAGAAGACGGACAAGCTCGTCGTCACCGTCGACAGCACCGTCTCCCAGGCCGAACTGCTGAAGATCAAGGAGGCGGCGGGCGACAAGGCCGGCGCTCTGACGATCAAGCGGACGCCGGGCAAGTTCAACAAGCTCATCAAGGGCGGCGACGCCATCTATGCGAGTAGCTGGCGCTGCTCGCTCGGCTTCAACGTCCGCAGCGGGAGCACCTACTACTTCCTGACCGCCGGTCACTGCACCGACGGCGCGGGCACCTGGTACTCCAACTCCGGTCGTACGACGGTCCTCGGCCCGACCACCGGGTCGAGCTTCCCGACCAACGACTACGGCATCGTGCGCTACAGCAACACGTCCATCGCCAAGGACGGCACCGCGGGCAGCGTGGACATCACCAGCGCGGCCACCCCGAGCGTGGGCACCAACGTCATCCGTACCGGCTCCACCACCGGTACCCGTACCGGACGCGTGACCGCTCTCAACGCGACCGTGAACTACGGTGGCGGCGACATCGTCTACGGCATGATCCAGACCACGGTCTGTGCCGAGCCCGGCGACTCCGGCGGCCCGCTCTACGGCAGCAACGGCGTCGCGTACGGTCTCACCTCCGGCGGCAGCGGCAACTGCAGCTCCGGTGGCACGACCTTCTTCCAGCCGGTCACCGAGGCCCTGAGCGCCTACGGCGTCAGCGTCTACTAGGCCGACCGGATCAGCAGGACCGCCGACCGGCCGCCGTGCCGGTCGGGCGGGCCGGCCCCGAGCGGGTGCTCTTCCCCCCGGCACCCGCGTCCGACCGTAGGACGTATCGCGGTCAGTAGTTCGAGCCCCCCACGTGACGACGTGCGGGGGCTCGCCCTGTTGCGGCGGCGGGACCACCGCCGGGACGGCGTGCGCCGCATGTTGTGCGCGGCGCGGGTCGTGAGGCGGTGCGAGCGGGGGTGGTGTCCCGGCTCGGCCGACTCCAGGTCCACGGTGCGCGGGCCGGGACGGCTCCGGGCGTCGCGCCGCCGGTTCCGGGTGAGGCCGTGCCTCCCGCTCCGCCCGTCGCCGTGCCTCCCCCTCCGTCGGTCCCGGCCGTGGCACCGGAACCGGTGCGGGAGCAACTTCCGTCACAGGACGCCCCGTAGGGAATCGGACTCCAGTGGGTCGACTTTCAGACAGGACTAGACCTCACCCGTTGCGCAGGGGATCGTTGCGTCCTGTGTTTGCACTGTGAATTCGCATGGGGCGTTACCGGACGGTAATGACATTGGGGGCGCGCGCCCACGGTGTGTGCTCGTCCGGAAGTCGACCTTGTGTGCTCCCTGTGCGCCTCGGAATAGTTGGCGCCGCACAGTTGGCATGGACGCGGCGTTTTTGTCGTCCGCCGCCTCCATATCCGTATTCCTTACGGTCGAACGGGGTCCCCACAACCTCTTCGGCCGACCCCCCACAGGAGGACGTGAGTTGAAGCACCGACGCATACCCAGGCGCCGTGTCGTCGTGACGGGTGCGGGCATCGCCGCGCTGGTCGCCGCGGGAGTGACCTTCCAGACTGCGAACGCGAGCGAGACCGCGCCGACCGCCCAGCCGAAAGCGCTCTCCGTCCTGGCGGCCGGAAAGCTCGCCTCGACCCTCGGTGAGGACCTCGGCGCCGACGCGGCGGGAACGTACTACGACGCGAAGAGCAAGCTCCTCGTCGTGAACGTGCTCGACGAGGCCGCCGCCGAGACCGTCGAGGCGGCCGGCGCCAAGGCCCGGATCGTCGAGAACTCCCTCGCCGAGCTCAAGAGCGCCCGGACGACCCTCAAGGACGACGCCACCATCCCCGGCACCTCCTGGGCCACCGACCCCACCACCAACAAGGTCGTCGTCACCGCCGACCGCACCGTCTCCAAGGCCGAGCTGGCGAGACTGACCGAGGTCGTGGACGGCCTCGGCGCCACGGCCGAACTCAAGCGCACGAAGGGCGAGTTCAGGACCTTCGTCGCGGGCGGCGACGCCATCACCGGCGGCAGCGGGCGCTGCTCCCTCGGCTTCAACGTGGTCAAGGGTGGCGAGCCGTTCTTCCTGACGGCGGGTCACTGCACCGAGGGCATCTCCACCTGGTCCGCCGGCGGCCAGGTCATCGGCCAGAACGCGGACTCCAGCTTCCCTGGCGACGACTACGGCCTGGTCAAGTACACGGCGGACGTCGACCACCCCAGCGAGGTCAACCTCTACAACGGCTCGACCCAGGCCATCAGCGGCGCCGCCGAGGCCACCGTCGGCATGAAGGTGACCCGCAGCGGCTCGACCACCCAGGTCCACAGCGGCACGGTCACCGGCCTCGACGCCACCGTGAACTACGGCAACGGCGACATCGTCAACGGCCTCATCCAGACCGACGTCTGCGCCGAGCCCGGCGACAGTGGCGGCTCCCTCTTCTCGGGCGACAAGGCGGTCGGCCTCACCTCCGGCGGCAGCGGCGACTGCACCTCGGGCGGCGAGACGTTCTTCCAGCCGGTCACCGAGGCGCTGTCGGCGACGGGCACGCAGATCGGCTGAGGCGGATCGGCTGAGGCCGAGCGCGCGCCGGGCCTCCGGCTCGGCCGAGAGCTCGGCACGCCGGAGGTCGGAGGGCCGCCGTACGGCCGGGCCCGCGGCTCACGCCTCGGCGGGCCGGCGATCCGGCTTCCTTCTCAGGGCCGCCATCACCAAGGTGATGGCGGCCCCCGCCGTTGCCCAGGCGGAGAGCACCAGCAGGGGGACGGTGGTGTCGTTGCCCTCGAAGTACGCGATCGAGCGGGCCACCCAGACACCCGCGCCCGGCGGGAGCGCCGGACCGATCGCCGCCCAGAACGGGGGCAGCAGCGGCGGGGGCAGCGCGCCGCCCGCGCTCGGGTTGCCGGCGACCACCACCAGCAGCACGGCGATCCCGATACCGGCGATCCCGAAGACGCACTGGAGCGCCAGCGTCGCCGCGCCCACCGCGAAGACGACCAGCGCCCCCAGCCCCCACAGCGCTGCCACGCTTCCGGGCAGGGCGCCCAGGACCGGTCCGGCGGTCACCGCGCCGCCGAGCCCGCCGAGGACCGAGAACACCGCCAGGGCGGCGAGCCGGATCACCCCGCGCCGCAGATTGGTGGGCCGTGCCCCCGCGCTCATCGCCAGCGCCGACGCGCACAGATAGCCGCCGACGCACCAGCCCACGACCAGATAGAAGGAGGTGAGCCCGTTGGCGTCCCCGAGGCCGGCCGGGGCCACGTCCACCGTCCGCAGCGTGCGCCCCTCGGACTGCTCCAGCGTGCCCACGAGGGCGGCCAGCGCGCCTGCGAGGGAACGGCCGCCGCCGGAGGCGACCAGCAGGGTGTCGGTGGTGCGGGCCGGGTCGATCAGCAGGGCGCCGTCGATCTCCCGGTCCACGATCTGCTCGCGCGCCGTCGCCGCGTCGGCCGCCGTGCGTGGATCCAGCGGCTCGCCCGGCAGCCGTTCCAGCCGGGTCACCGTCTGCTCGGCGGCCGCCCGCGGTGCGACCACACCGAACGGCACGTCCCGGAGCTTCGGGTGGTGCAGCGCCCCCACGTACGAGGCGATGAAGAGCAGCTGGAGGGCGAGCACGCCGACGACCAGCAGGGTGGCCCGCGGGGTGACCCCGTCCCTCAGCTCGTCCAGGAGGGACGGGGTCACCCCGCG
>NZ_LIQX01000360.1 GCF_001418475.1 Streptomyces ossamyceticus
GAGGGGAAGAAGGCCGAGGGCAAGCAGATCGAGGGGAAGAAGGCCGAGGGCGAGGAGACCGAGGCGCGGGGGACCACGGCCGAGAAGGCCGCGGTGAGGAAGACAGCGGCCCGGAAGGCCGCCGGGAAGGACGGTGCCGCCGAGCGGTCGGCGGCCGACAAGAGCACGGCCACCAGAGCCGTGGCCAAGAAGGGTGCCGCCGGGAAGACGGTGGCCACGAAGAGCAGCACATCCAAGAAGAGCACCGCCCGGAACACCTCCGCGACGAGGGAGGCAGAGAAGGCGGGCGCGGCCGAGGCCGCCGAGACGACGGGAGCCACGACGGTGGTTGCGAAGAACACTCCTGGTACGGCTACGGCGGCGAAGAAGCCCACCGCCGTCCCCAAGGCACGGCCCGCCGCGGCGGACCCCGGAGAACTGGCGGTACGGCCCGGTGAGGACCCCTGGAGCCCGGAGGAGGTCGCCGAGGCCCGTACCGAGCTGACGTCCGAGGCGATGCGGCTGCGGGCGGAGCTGGACGCCTCCGAGAAGTCGCTCACGGGTCTGATGCGGGACTCCGGCGACGGCGCGGGCGACGACCAGGCCGACACCGGCGCCAAGAACATCACGCGTGAGCACGAGATGGCGCTGGCCAACAACGCGCGCGAGATGCTCGACCAGACCGAGCGCGCCCTGGATCGGCTCGCCACGGGCACGTACGGACTCTGCGAGAGCTGCGGCAACCCGATCGGCAAGGCGCGCATGCAGGCCTTCCCGAGGGCCACGCTCTGCGTCGAGTGCAAGCAGAAGCAGGAACGGCGGTAGTGATCCCCGCCTGAGCCGCTGGTCCCCGGAGGTCGTGTCGTACCTTTGTCCTCAGTCAGGAACCTAGGTTGAGGGACTCACGTGGCAGAGGCGGAGCGCATCATCGGTACGCCGGACATCCCAGAGGCGGCGGGCACGGACCCGGAGCAGGCCGACAGCGGGAACGGCGCAGACGCGGCGCGTGCCGACGCGTCCGCGCGTCCGCGCGGCAAGCGCCGTATCGCCGTGCTGTTCGGGGTCGCCGCGCTGGCGTACGCGCTCGACCTGGTCAGCAAGATGATCGTGGTCGCGAAGCTGGAGCACCACGAGCCGATCGAGATCATCGGGGACTGGCTGAAGTTCGAGGCGATCCGCAACGCGGGCGCGGCCTTCGGCTTCGGCGAGGCATTCACGATCATCTTCACGATGATCGCGGCGATCGTGATCGTGGTGATCGCCCGGCTCGCGCGCAAGCTCTACAGCCTGCCCTGGGCGATCGCGCTCGGACTGCTGCTGGGAGGCGCGCTGGGCAACCTCACCGACCGGATCTTCCGCTCGCCGGGTGTCTTCGAGGGCGCGGTCGTCGACTTCATCGCGCCCAAGGGCTTCGCCGTGTTCAACCTGGCGGACTCGGCGATCGTGTGCGGCGGCATCCTGATCGTACTGCTGTCCTTCCGGGGGCTCGACCCGGACGGCACCGTCCACAAGGACTGAGCGCCCCGGCGCACGGTCCGAACGCCCCGGTCACGGCCGAGGGCGTGGGAGTTTTCCACAGGCGCGGTCGGGCGTGTCGTGGCGGTCCGGCATACTCGACGGGTGAGCACGCTTCCCGAGATCCGTACCCTGCCCGTGCCCGACGGCCTGGAGGGCGAGCGCGTCGACGCCGCCATCTCCCGCATGTTCGGCTTCTCCCGTACCAAGGCCGCGGAGCTCGCCGCCGCGGGGAAGGTGGCGGTCGACGGGTCGGTGGTCGGCAAATCGGAGCGGGTGCGCGGCGGGGCCTGGCTGGAGGTCGAGATGCCGCAGGCGCCCGTACCGGTGCAGGTGGTGGCCGAGCCGGTCGAGGGCATGGAGATCGTGCACGACGACGATGACGTGGTCGTGATCGTCAAGCCGGTCGGTGTGGCCGCCCACCCCAGCCCCGGCTGGTCCGGGCCGACCGTGATCGGCGGGCTCGCCGCCGCCGGGTACCGGATCTCGACGTCCGGTGCCGCCGAGCGCCAGGGCATCGTCCACCGGCTCGACGTGGGCACGTCGGGCCTGATGGTGGTCGCCAAGTCCGAGTACGCGTACACGTTCCTGAAGCGCCAGTTCAAGGAGCGGACCGTCGACAAGCGGTACCACGCGCTGGTCCAGGGCCACCCCGACCCGACGAGCGGCACCATCGACGCGCCCATCGGGCGGCACCCGAACCACGACTACAAGTGGGCGGTCATCGCCGAGGGCAAGCCGTCCGTCACGCACTACGACCTGGTGGAGGCGTTCCGCGCCGCCTCCCTGCTCGACATCAAGCTGGAGACCGGGCGCACGCACCAGATCCGCGTCCACATGTCCGCCCACCGGCACCCGTGCGTGGGCGACCTGACGTACGGGGCCGACCCGACGCTCGCCAAGCGGCTCGGGATCACCCGGCAGTGGCTGCACGCGGTCCGGCTCGGCTTCGAGCACCCCGGGGACGGCAGCTGGGTCGAGTTCGAGAGCGACTACCCGGCCGATCTGCAGAAGGCCCTCGACAAGGTGCGGGAGGAGACCTACGCGTGAGTGACGTGTCCGCGAGGCCGGAGCCGGTGGCGTACGCCGTGCGCGTGGCCGACGACCCCGCCGACCGCGCGATGTGCTTCGCGGTGCGCAAGGAGGTCTTCGTCGTCGAGCAGGGCGTGCCGGAGGACCTCGAGTACGACGCGTACGACGAGATGGCCGTGCATGTGCTCGCCGTGCGGGACGACGGGGTGCCGCTCGGCGCCGGTCGGTTGCTCCACGGGGCGGCCGCCGCCGGCAAGACCGGTGGGGAGCCGGGCGTCGGCTCCCTCGGGCGGCTGGCGGTCGTGCCGGCGGCCCGCGGGCTGGGTGTGGGCGTCGCGCTCGTACGGGCCGTCGAGGACGCGGCACGCGCGCGGGGCCTGACCGCGGTGCAGTTGGGCGCGCAGACGCATGCGCTGGGGTTCTACGAGCGGCTGGGGTACGAGGCGTACGGGCCGGAGTTCCCGGACGCGGGGATACCGCACCGGGCCATGCGGCGGTCGCTGTAGGGCTGAGGCCCGACGTCGGACGGAACGGGGCGGGATGTGGGGGCGTGGCACTCTGGGGGCTGTTGAGGTAATCGTCTAGACCTCGTCGGGGTGCTCAGCGTGGATCAGTTGGCCCTGTTGTTCGTCCTGTTGCTGGGGGCCGTGCTGAGCGTGCCGGTGGGGGAGCGGCTCGGGCTGCCCGCGCCGGTGCTGATGACGCTGCTGGGCATCTCCCTCGCCCTGCCGGGCTTCGTGCCCAACATCGACATCCCGCCGGAGTTCATCCTGCCCCTGGTACTGCCCCCGTTGCTGTACGCGGCGGTGCGGCGGACCTCCTGGCGGCAGTTCGCGGCCAACCGGCGGCCCATCTTCCTGCTGGCCGTGGCGCTGGTGTTCGTGACCACCGCCGCGGTGGCCGCCGTCGCCCAGGCGATCGTGCCCGGGCTGCCCATCGCCGCCGCCGTGGCGCTGGGCGCGCTGGTCGCACCGCCCGACCCGGTGGCGGCGACGGCCGTGGCCGGGCAACTCGGGCTGCCACGCAGACTGGTGTCGATCCTGGAGGGCGAGGGCCTCTTCAACGACGTGACCGCCATCGTGCTCTACCACGTGGCGATCGCGGCGGTCGTCAGCGGTTCCTTCTCACTGCCCCACGCCGCGCTCCAGTTGGTGCTCTCCGGTGTCGTGGCCGTCGCCGTGGGGCTCGCGCTCGGCTGGGCGGCCAACAAGCTGATGGACTTCCTCGACGACGCCACGCTGCAGATCGGCCTGACCCTCCTCGTGCCGTACGCGTCGTACGTGATGGCCGAGGAGCTGCACGGGTCCGGGGTGCTCGCCGTGCTCACCACCGCGCTGTTCCTCGCGGAGTACGCGCTCGGCGCCGACGACGTCATGACGCGGCTCGCCGGGCACACCGTCTGGGACGTCGTGGACACCATGGTCACGGGCGTCGCGTTCGGGTTGATCGGGCTGGAGCTGCACAACGCGGTCAGGACGGCGTCCGGGCGATGGGCCGACATGCTGGGCTGGGCGGCGGCGGTCGTGGCCGTCGTGGTCCTCGTACGGCTGCTGTGGCTGCTGCCGGCCACCTGGCTCGCGCGGCGGCTGCACGCGAAGCGCGACTACGACGAGGAGATCCCGATGTCGTGGCGCGAGACCGTGGTGATGTGGTGGTCGGGGATGAGGGGCGTGGCGTCCGTGGCGCTGGCGCTGGCGATCCCGCTGGAGACCTCGGACGGGGGGCCCTTTCCCGACCGGGACGAGATCGTGTTCATCGCGTTCGGCGTGATCATGGCGACGCTGGTGCTGCAAGGGCTGACGCTGCCGTGGCTCGTACGGCGGTTGGGGGTGCGGGCGGACGAGGGCGCCGAGAAGGAGTTCGAGAAGGCGCTGGCCGTGCGGGCCGCGAAGGCGGCGAAGCGGCGGCTGAAGGAGATCGAGGACGAGGAGGAACTCCCGGAGGAGATGGCCGAGCGGTTGCTGCGTCGGGCCTTCGAGATCGGGGTGCGGATCAGTCCCGACCTCGCGGAGGAGGAACGGCGGGAAGGGCACGAGCAACGGGTGCGGCGGCTGCGGAGGATGCGGCGGATCCAGGGGGAGATGCTGAGCGCCGCCCGGCACGAGGTGCTGGC
>NZ_LIQX01000361.1 GCF_001418475.1 Streptomyces ossamyceticus
GCCCGCTGACCGGCACCGCGCTCGCCGTCCTCGCCCCGGCCCTCACCGCGGCTCTCCTCCTCCCCTCCGCCCCGGCGTACGGCGGGGAGGACCGTGGGCGGCTGGAGTTGACCCCCGCCGATGTCATCCCCGGTGACGAGGTGACCGCCCGGACGGCGGCCTGCGGTGCGGGCGGTACGGGTGCGGGCGACGCCAGCGCGGTCGGGGCCGGCTCCTTCCCGCTCGTGCCCGGCGCCGGGCACGACTGGCCCAGCGGGCGGTTCGAGGTGCCGCCGAGCGCCCAGCCGGGGACGTACGAGATCGTCGCGACCTGCGCGAAGGGCGGGCGGCGGGTCGCCGGGGACCTCGTGGTCTCGTTGACCGGCGGTCACAGCGCGCCGCCGACGCATCCGAGAGGGAGTGTGAAGACGGGGGTCGGCGGCGCACTCGGCACCGACCCCACGCAGACCGCGGCCGGCGTGGTGGCTCTTGCCGTCGCCGTCGCGGGCGGTACCTGGCTCCTGCATCGCCGGGCGAGAGGCGACAGGATCTGACGGACGCCCTCCGCAGTCCGTCCGCCGGTACCGCCGTCCTCCTCCCCTCCGGGCCTTACGCCCCTTCGGCCCGGAGGGGAGGAACAAGACGAACGAAGGGGGGAACGAGCGGACAAGGAACGCTGTCTCTCCCTCTCTCCTTCCCCCCCCCACGGCCGGTCCGGGCGCCACGACCGGTCCGGGAGCCCACGGCCGGTCCGGGCGCCACGACCGGCCGCCGGGTCTGGAGGAGATCCCGTGCGATGCCTGAGGAGTCCCCGTGCGGCGGTTCGTCGACGTCTTCCTGACCGGTGTCACCGTGGTCGCCCTCTGCTGCGGTGTCTGGCTGGTGCGCAGCGGTACCGCCTCCCACGCGCCCCCGCAGCCCTCGGCCGCGCAGGGGCTCGGCCGGGGGCAGGGTCGTCCGGGGCCCGAGGCGCCGGTCGTGGCCGCCCTGGCGCCCTCGCCTCCGGAGCGGATCCGGATTCCCTCGATCCGTGTGGACGCCCCGCTGACCGGGCTCGGTCTCACCCCCGCCGGCAGCCTCGACGCGCCGCCCGCAGAGCAGAAGAACCTCGCCGGCTGGTACGCGGCCGGCACCGGGCCGGGCGAGCGGGGCACCGCGATCGTCGCCGGGCACGTCGACAACGCGGACGGGCCCGCCGTCTTCTACGACCTCGGCGCGGTGCGACGCGGCGCCACGATCGAGGTGGACCGGCGGGACGGCGGCACGGCCGTGTTCACGGTGGATGCGGTCGAGGCGTACGCCGCGCGGGACTTCCCCGACGAGAAGGTGTACGGGACGGCCGCGCGACCGGAGTTGCGGGTCATCACCTGTGGAGGCCCGTACTCCCGCTCGACCGGCTACGAGGGGAACGTCGTCGTCTTCGCCCACCTCACCGGCAGCCGTCCCCGCTGAGGGGAGCCCGCGCCCCGCCCCTTCCCTCCGTCCTCCTCATGCCAGCCACTGTTCGTACGCCATCTTCGCCACCAGCGTGAACACCACCGTCAGCAGCACGACCCGGACGAAGCCGCTGCCCTTCTTCAGTGCCGTGTGCGCGCCGACCGTGCCCCCGACGAGGTTGAACACGGCCATCAGCGCGGCCAGCTGCCAGTACACCGTGCCCTTCCAGGCGAACGTGGCGAGGGCGCCGGCGTTGGTGCAGCAGTTGACGATCTTCGCGGTGGCGGAGGCGGTGACCAGGTCGAGGTGGAGGATCGCGGTGAGGCTGAGGACGAGGAACGTGCCGGTGCCGGGGCCGACGAGACCGTCGTAGAAGCCGATGCCGACGCCCGCCAGGCCGATCGCGGCGAGGACACGGCGGGGCGAGACCGGGCCGGTGGCCGGTGCCGTGCCGAAGGAGGGGCGCAGGATCACGAACGCGCCGACGCCCAGGAGGACGACCATGACGACCGGTTTCAGGATCTCCGTGCTCATCCCGGCGGCGACGAACGCGCCGGCCGTCGAACCGGCGAGCGCCGCGAGACCGATACGGACGGCGATCCGTACGTCGACGGGGGTGCGGCGGGCGTAGGTCACGGCCGCGCCGGTGGTGCCGACGATCGCGACCGCCTTGTTGGTGCCGAGGGCGTACTGCGCGGCGGAGGCGCCGTTCGGCAGGCCGAGGAGCAGGGCGGGCAGGAGCAGCAGCCCGCCGCCGCCCACCACGGCGTCGATCCAGCCGGCCGCGAGGGCCGCGAGGCACAGGACGACGACCATGGTCAGCGATATGTCGGGCATGATCGGACCCTACGGGGCGACATAGGTGTGCCGTCCATCGACCTGAGGGTTTTCTGAGGTTCTCCGTCGGCCCGCTCGCGGCGGGGAGCGATCGGGCGCCGTCCTCCCGTATACGCCCGCGCCGCGGCCGTCTCTCCTGGTCAGGGGTGGTCCCGGCGTTGTTCTCACACCCCACCCCGGCCCTTCGGAAACCCCTCACACTCCCGTGCGGGCCGTGGGGAGGGCAGCGTTCCTCGCGGGAAACAGAGGTGATGCGGTCGGGTAACACCGGCACCGCACGCTCAAGGACATGACCTCGAATGAGCGTGTGGTGGTGATCGGCTCCGGCCTCGCGGGCGTACGTCTCGCCCGGCGGCTGGGAGAGCTCGGTGTGCCCGCCACCCTGGTGGGCGAGGAGGAGCACACACCGTACAACCGGGTGCTGCTCGCCGATGTCCTGGCCGGGCGGTACGCGCCCGAGGTCATCGCGCTGCCCGCGCCGCCTCGGCTGACCCGTGGCCGGGTCGTCCGTATCGACCGCGAGACGCGAGCCGTCCATCTCGCGGACGGTACGGAGATCGCCTACGACACCCTCGTCCTCGCGACCGGTTCGAACCCCGTGCTGCCGCCGCTGCGCGGCCTGTGGGACCCCGAGCGGCACGAGTTCCCCGAGGGTGTGCACGCCTTCCGGACCATGGACGACTGCCTGGGACTGTCGAAGGCGGTGCGGCCGGGCGTACGGGCCGTCGTCATCGGCGGCGGGCTGCTCGGCGTCTCCGCGTCGCGGGCCCTCGCCCGGCGCGGCGCCCAGGTCGTCCTCGCCCAGCAGGGCGAGCGGCTGATGGAGCGCCAGCTCGACCCGTCGGCGTCGAAGCTGGTCCGCCGGCATCTCACCGACCTGGGTGTCGAGGTGCACACCGAGACCCGGGTGCGTGCCGTGCGCAGCATCGGCGGGACCGTGCGATCGGTGTCGCTGGCCGACGGGTACGCGCTCGACGCGGACCTCGTCGTCATCGCCTGCGGAGTCCACCCCCGCGTGGGTCTCGCGCAGGACGCGGGACTCGCGGTGCACAAGGGCGTCATCGTCGACGAGGAGCTGCGCACCTCCGACCCGCACATCCACGCGATCGGCGACTGCGCCCAGTTCGAGGGCACGGTCTACGGGCTCGCCACGCCGGCGCTCGAACAGGCCGACGTACTGGCCGAGTTGCTGGCGGGGGACACGGGCTCCCGCTACACCGGCACCCGCGCCCTGACCCGGCTGACGCTCGCCGGTCAGGACTTCCTCGATCTCGCCGCGTTCGGCGAGCCCGACCCCCGGCCCGGTGACGACGTCATCCAGCTCGCGGACGCCACCCGCGGCACCTACCGCAAGGTCGTCGTCCGCGACGACCGCCTGGTCGGCGGGGTGCTCGTCGGCGAACTCGGCACCGTCGGCGCGCTCGCCCGCGCCTGGGAGGGAGCAGAGCCGCTCCCCGACAACGGCCCTCTGCTCCACCTGCTCACCAACGATGGAGGCTCCTGATGACCGCCACTGGGGCGAACCCCACGATCGTGCTCGTCGGCCATGGCATGGTCGGCCAGCGCTTCCTCGAAGCGCTCGCCGAGCGCGGCCTGACCGCCACGCACCGCGTGGTCGTGCTGTGCGAGGAGCCGCGCCCCGCCTATGACCGTGTGGCACTGACCTCGTACTTCTCGGGCAAGACGCCCGAGGACCTGTCGGTGACGGACATGGCGTTCATCGAGAGTCACGGCATCGAGCTGTATGTCGGCGACCCCGCCGAGACCGTGGACCGCGAGGCCCGCAAGGTCACCGCGCGGTCCGGGCAGATCTTCGACTACGACGTCCTCGTCCTCGCCACCGGCTCGTACCCGTTCGTGCCGCCCGTCCCGAACAAGGACGCCGAGGGCTGCTTCGTCTACCGCACCATCGAGGACCTCCTCGCGATCGAGGAGTACGCGGGAAGCCGGGCGCGGGTGGGTGCCGTGGTCGGCGGCGGTCTGCTCGGCCTGGAGGCGGCGGGCGCGCTCAAGGGCCTCGGAATCGAGTCGCACATCGTGGAGTTCGCGCCGCGGCTGATGCCGGTGCAGGTCGACGAGGGCGGCGGCGCGGCGCTGCTGCGGACCATCGAGGAGATGGGCCTGTCCGTGCACACCGGGGTGGGCACGCAGGAGATCGTCGTCGGCGAGGACGGCGCGGTCACCGGCATGAAGCTGTCCGACGGCTCCGAACTCGCCACCGACATGGTGGTCTTCTCCGCCGGTGTCCGCCCCCGCGACCAGCTCGCCCGCGACTGCGGTCTGACGGTCGGCGAGCGCGGCGGCATCACCGTCGACGAGCAGTGCCGTACGGTCTCCGACCCGAACGTCTTCGCGATCGGTGAGTGCGCGCTGGCCGCCGACGGCCGGGTGTACGGGCTGGTGGCCCCCGGTTACGAGCAGGCCGAGACGGCCGCCGCGACCATCGCCGCCGACGAGGCGGAGCAGCTGTCGTTCACGGGTGCCGACCTGTCCACCAAGCTGAAGCTCCTCGGCGTGGACGTGGCGTCCTTCGGGGACGCGCACGGCACCGCCGAGGACTGCCTGGACGTCGTCTACTCCGACTCCCGCTCGGGCCTGTACAAGAAGCTGGTCATCGGCCGGGACGGCACGCTCCTCGGCGGCATCCTGGTCGGCGACGCGGAGGCGTACGGCACCCTGAAGGCGTTCACCGGGTCGGTCCCGCCGGTCTCCCCCGAGTCGCTGGTACTGCCCGCCGGTGCCGGGGAGTCCGCCCAGCTCGGCCCGACCGCGCTGCCGGACGACGCGATCATCTGCTCCTGCAACAACGTCCGCAAGGGCACGATCCGCGAGGCCGTCACCGAGCACAAGTGCACCACCGTGCCCGAGGTGAAGAAGTGCACCAAGGCCGGTACGACCTGCGGCTCCTGTGTGAAGGTCCTCGGCCAGCTGGTCAACGCCGAGCTGGAGGCCGGCGGCGTCGTCGTCGACAAGGGCCTGTGCGCCTGCTTCTCGCAGACCCGCGAGGAGCTGTACGAGATCGTCCTGGCGCTGCGCATCAACACGTACCAGGACCTGCTGGACCGCTACGGCCGCGAGGAGGCCCGCGGCGGCGACGGCTGCGAGATCTGCAAGCCGGCCGTCGGCTCGATCATCGCCTCCCTCGCCCCGGCGATCGGCGCCGACGTCTATGTCCTGGACGGCGAGCAGGCGGCCCTCCAGGACACCAACGACCATTTCCTCGCCAACCTCCAGAAGAACGGCTCGTACTCGGTCGTCCCCCGCATCCCCGGCGGTGAGATCACCCCCGAGGGCCTGATCGTCATCGGGGAGATCGCCCGCGACTTCGGCCTCTACACCAAGATCACCGGTGGTCAGCGGATCGACATGTTCGGCGCCCGCGTCGAGCAACTCCCGCTGATCTGGACCCGGTTGGTGGACGCCGGCTTCGAGTCGGGCCACGCGTACGGCAAGTCGCTGCGCACGGTGAAGTCCTGCGTCGGGCAGACCTGGTGCCGCTACGGCGTCCAGGACTCCGTCCGCATGGCGATCGACCTGGAACTGCGCTACCGGGGGCTGCGCTCCCCGCACAAGCTGAAGTCGGCGGTCTCCGGGTGCGCCCGCGAGTGCGCCGAGGCCCAGTCGAAGGACTTCGGTGTCATCGCCACCACCAACGGCTGGAACCTGTACGTCGGCGGCAACGGCGGCGCCACCCCGCGCCACGCGGACCTGCTGGCGCAGGACCTCTCCGACGCCGAGCTGATCCGCCTGATCGACCGCTTCCTGATGTTCTACATCCGCACGGCCGACCGCCTGGAGCGCACGTCGACCTGGCTGGAGCGGATCCCCGGCGGACTGGACCACGTGCGTGACGTGGTCGTGGAGGACTCCCTCGGTATCTGCGAGGAGCTGGAGTCGCTGATGGCGGCGCACGTCTCCCACTACCGCGACGAGTGGGCCGACACCATCAACGACCCCGAGAAGCTCGCCCGTTTCGTGTCCTTCGTGAACGCCCCGGACACGCCCGACCCGGTCGTGGGCTTCGTGCCCGAGCGCGACCAGATCAAGCCCGACCTGCCGCTCCTGTCCATCGGCCTGCGCCCCGCCGAAGACGTCCTGGAAGGAACCGCCCAGCGATGACCCTGGCACCCGAGACGACCGACCTGAAGGTCCACCTGCGGCTCACCGACGGCTGGCTCACGGTCTGCGACCTGAGCGCCCTGCTGCCGGGCCGCGGTGTCGCGGCCCTGCTGCCCGACGGCGAGCAGGTGGCCCTGTTCCGTGACCGCGCGGGCACCCTGTACGCCATCGACAACCGCGACCCGTTCGGCGGCGCGGCGGTCCTCTCCCGCGGCCTCACCGGCTCGCACCAGGGCCGGCCGTTCGTCGCCTCCCCCCTGCTGAAGCAGCGCTTCGACCTGGAGAGCGGGCAGTGCCTCGACGACGAGGCGGTACGCATCAGGACGTACGAGGTGCGGGCGTCGTAACCCCGCCCGACACTGAAACGGCTCCGGCGCCGGAACGGGCACACACCGATCCGGCGCCGCCGCGTCCACACGCGGCGGGTACGAGGCGCCGCAGCCCCGGTTCAGGACTTCAGCTGGTCGAACGTCACGCCGGTCAGCCGCTCCGAGCGCTCCCAGAGGAGTTCGCCGGCCCGGTCGTCGAGGGTCCAGGGGGCGCGCGGCGACCCGGCGGTCGCGCCGCCCCACATCAGGAACCGGGGGCCGATGAAGGAGTCGGGTGCGACGCCGGGCGCGGTGGCCGCGTACAGCGTGGGCAGGGCGCCGCCGTCGGCGGACTGGGCGAAGAACCGGTTGCCGACCCGCATGAACCGCTCGGTCGCCTTGCGACCCTCCGCCTTGGCCCCGGCGGTCTGGAGGTTCGTCGCCGCGTACCCGGGGTGGGCGGCCGCGGCGACGACATCGGAACCGGCCGTCGCGAGCCGCCGGGCCAGCTCGTGCGTGAACAGCAGATTGGCCGTCTTGGAACGGCCGTACGCCAGCCACCGACCGTACTTGCGCGCGGTGTCCAGGTCGTCGAGGTCGATGTTGGCCCGCAGGTGCATCCCGCTGGAGAGCGTCACGACCCGCGCGCCGGGGGTGGCGAGCAGCAGGGGCGCCAGCAGGCCGGTGAGGGCGAAGTGCCCGAGGTGGTTGGTGCCGAACTGCGTCTCGAACCCGTCGGCGGTACGGCCCTCGGCCACGGCCATCACGCCCGCGTTGTTGATCAGCAGATCGAGCCGCTCGTAGGTCTCCTCGTACGCGGCGGCGAACTCCCGCACGGAGGCGAGGTCCCCGAGGTCCAGCCGCAGCAACTCGACGTGGCCGCCGGGCACCTCGCCCCGCATCCGCTCCAGGGCGGCGAGACCCCGCTCCTCACTGCGGCAGGCGAGCACGACCCGGGCGCCGCGCCGGGCGAGTTCACGGGCGGCGACGTACCCGATGCCACTGTTGGCACCGGTCACGACGGCGGCACGACCGCGCTGGTCCGGAATGTCGCCCACGTTCCACCCCGCCATACCGCCACCCCTCTGAAGCCGAAGCGCTCTTGACACCGCCAGCGTAGGAGCAGGCGGGACGGTTGTCTGCGGGTGAGACACGCCGCGGGCCGCTGGCACGCGGGGGCCCCCGGCTTCCTGGAGGGACGGGAACTGCCGGGGCCGTGCGGGCCGCGGGGAAGCGGGGCGCAGCCCCGGCTTCTCAGCGGCGCGGGGAACTGCGCGAGCGACCACGACGGACGCCGCACTCGCCGACGCACCCCCGCCCCCGAGGCGGAAGGCGCCCTACCAACGGGCCCGCGCCTCCTCAACTCCCTCCGACATCGGCCGCGTATCGAGATAGAACCACTCGGCGTCGGGCCCGGGCCCGGCCGACCCTGTCGGCACCTGCACCACCGCCGGTACAGGCAACGGCATCGACACCGGCGGCGACTCCGGCCGCGGCGGCACGGCGCCCCGCCCCGTACCCCGCCCCTCGGGGACCGACCCCGTCAGCTCCGGCATCAGCAGTTCGACCCGTACCCCCGCTCCCCGCTGCTGCGCCACGAACTCCTCGACCTGGCTGCGGCACGCATGGTCGAGATGCGTGACCCCCAGCAGATCGAGCCGGATCCGCGGCTTCCCGGAGGCCGCCGCGTTCTCCAGCGCGTCGATCAAACGCGGCAACCGCAGAAACGTCGCGTTGCCCGCCATGACGACCTTCGCCGTGTCGTCCTCGATGTGCTGCCGCACGACGGTCTGCGACATCCGCAGCGCGGCCAGCACCACACCCGCCGCGAGTCCGAACAGCACCCCTTCGAGCAGCGCCGTCGCCGTGATCACGAGCGTCGTCAGCGTCATGACGGCGAACTCCCCGCGGTCCTGCCGCCACATCTTGGGGAACTCCTCCGGCGCGAACAGCTTCCACCCGCTGTGCACCAGCACGCCCGCGAGCACGGAGATCGGGATGAGGGCGAGCACCTGCGGCAGCAGCAGCGCGAAGGCGAGCAGCCACAGCCCGTGGAGCGTACGGGAGAGCCGTGTCCTGGCCCCGGCCTGCACGTTCGCCGAACTCCGGGCGACGACGGCGGTGATGGGCAGCGCGCCAAGGAGACCGGCGACCGTGTTGCCCGCGCCCTGAGCGACCAGCTCGGTGTTGTAGCGGGTGCGCGGCCCGTCGTGCATCCGGTCCACCGCGGCGGCGGTGAACAGGCTCTCCGCCGAGGCGATCACCGTGAACGTGAGGATCGCCGTGATGATCCCCGCGTCGGCGAGCCCGGCGAGCTGCCCCGGTCCGGGTACGTCCACGGAGGCCAGCAGGTTGCCGACCTGGAGCGTCCGCACCTCGACGCCCGGCAGGGAGGCGACGGCGATACCGATGCCGACCGCCACGAGCGCGGCCGGCATCTTCCTGACGGCGGCCGGACCGGGCAGCCGCTTCCACAGGAAGCTCAGTACGACGGTGACGATGCCGAGTCCGGCGGCGACGAGCGCCTGCGGATCGGTCACGGTGTCGGCGATCAGCCCGGGGACTCCGGCCATGTTCTCGAAGGGGGTGCCCGGCGCTTTGGCGTCGGTCATCGGGTACAGCTGGCTGAACATCAGCGGCAGTCCGATGCCGGCGAGCATGCCCTGGACGACGGCGAGGGAGATCGCCTGGAACATCCGGCCCAGTCTCACCAGGCCCAGCACGATCTGGAGGATGCCGGAGAAGAGGACGATGACGCCGAGCATGGCGACGCCGAACTCCGTCACCGTCTCGGCGACCAGTGCGGCGAGCCCGGCCGCCGGCCCGCTGACCTGGAGGGTGCTGCCGCGCGCCGCGCCGACCACCAGACCGCCGATCACCCCGGAGATGATGCCGAGCTCGGCGGGGGCCCCGGAGGCGACGGCCACGCCGATGCAGAGCGGCAGCGCGACGAGGAACACGACGAGGGAGGCGGTGATCTCGGTACCGAGATCGCCCCCCCCGCCGCCCCGCCCCCCCCCCCGCCCGCCTCCCCGGCCCCGCCCGGCACGCTTCGTGGAGGCGGAGGCGCCGGCGGGAGCCGCCGGGAGCGGCGCCTCGGGCGGCCCCCACTCCGCTCCTGAAGGGCCGCGGCCCCGGTCGTTCGGGGCGGGCCTCCGGTGGGCGCCCGCCGCGTGCCGGCCGTGCGCGCCGCTCATGAGCCGTGCACCTCGAAGCCGCCGTCCTCGTCGAGTTCATGGATCGTGCCGGTGTCGATCTCGTAGTACCAGCCGTGCAACCGCAGCCGTCCGGAGTCCAGTTGCTGCCGGGCGACGGGGTACTCGCGGAGCACGGCGAGCTGGTTGCGGATGTTCAGCTGGACGACCTCGCGCAGGGCGGGGTCGTCGGACGCGGCGGCGACCCCCGTCACGGGCCCGTCCTCACCGTCCGCCCCGCCTCCGTCGCGCAGGACGGGGGCGAGCGCGGGCCGGGCGTAGTCGAGCCACGCGTCCACCCTGGGCAGCCCGGACAGGTCGGCGCGGTACTTCAGCGCGCCCATCGCCCCGCAGTGCGAGTGCCCGCAGACGACGATGTCCTGAACGCCGAGCACCTCCAGTGCGTACTCGATGGTGGCGGCCTCGCCGGAAGCCGCTCCGTACGCGTCGTGCGGCGGCACGATGTTGCCCGCATTCCGTAGCTCGAATATCTCTCCGGGGCGCGCTCCGGTGATCAGCGCGGGAATCACTCGCGAGTCCGAGCAGGTAATGAACAACGCCTCGGGAAATTGCCCGACGGCGAGTTTCCGGTATTCGTCGCTCTCGAAGTCGACCCGGCGCCTGAACGACCGGGCGCGATCCAGCAACGCCTTCATCTTGCCCTCCTAGCTGCTTCCGACCAGGTAGGACGACCGTAGGGGGGCGATGACCAGAGGAAGGTTAAGCGAACACTAAAACGCCGCCAGGGTTTCCGCAGATTTCAGCCAGGGCGCGCTTCTCCGCAGCTCGACCGGCTGAATACAAGCGGTTTCTGAGGGTCATTTCACAATGCTCCGAATTCACTGCGCATCACTGTTCGGTCTCTTGTAGCGTGGTCGACCCCACAGCACGGAACCGTGTTGTACGGACCCTTTGGAGAGACAGGACGCCATGGGCGTACGAGTGCTGCTCATCGAGGACGACGAGACGATCGCCGAACCGCTCGCCGACGGGCTGCGCCACTTCGGCCTGGCGGTCCACCATGTGGCCACCGGCGCGGACGGGCTGAGAGGTCCGCACGGCGATGTCGTCCTGCTGGATCTCGGTCTGCCTGACATGGACGGCATCGACGTCTGCCGCGGCATCCGCCGGTCCTCCGACGTCCCCATCATCATCCTCAGCGCGCGGGGCGAGGAGGCCGACCGCGTCCTGGGCCTGGAGCTGGGCGCCGACGACTACCTGGCGAAACCATTCAGCATCCGCGAACTGGTGGCTCGGATCCGGGCGGTGTCCCGACGCCACCAACGGCCCGGCCCCGAGGCGGGGACACATGACGCGACCGGCACGCGGCGCGGCATCGGTGCCTCGCCCGAGTACGACTGGGCGACGGCGTACGAGACTCCCGCGCACGGCACCCCTGTGAACGAACGCCCTGTCCACGAACCGCCTGTCCGCGACCACACCGTCCACGAACCCCCCACCCACCGGACTCCCGCCTACCAGTCCCCCACCTACGAGCCGCCTGTCCACAGGCCGCCCGTCCACGTGCCTTCCCCCTATGAGCCGCCCGTCCACGAGCGCCCTGTCTACGCACCCCCCTCCTACGAACAGGCCCCGGCCGAGCCCCGTGACGCCTCCGGGGTGGGCGGCACGGGCGGCACCGGCAGCCCGGGCGACCGTTCCGTGCCGTCGCCCGGGCCGCTGGTCGTGGACCGGCGGACGCGGCAGGTGTGGGTGGGGGACGTGCCGGTCGCGTTGACGCCGAAGGAATTCGAACTGCTGGCGCTGCTCACCGAGGACCCGGGGGCGGTCTACTCCCGGCAGCAGATCCTCAACCGCGTCTGGGACGACCACTACCAGGGCCCCACCAAGACCCTGGATGTCCATGTCGCCACCCTGCGCCGCAAGTTGGGCGACCCGGCGTGGATCCAGACCCTGCGGGGTGTCGGCTTCCGGCTCGCCGTCCGCGGACCCGGGCCAGGCCAGGGCCGTGGGCCGGGGCCCGGTCCGGGCCGGCACCAGACGCCCGAGGCGGCGGCCTCATGACCCGCCGGCTGCTGCTGAGCTACCTCAGCCTCGCCGCCCTCGTCCTGCTGGGCCTGGAGATCCCGCTGGGCTTCGTCTACTCGCGGGCCGAACGCGAGCGGATCGTCAACTCCGCCAACGACGAGGCCGAGTCGGTCGCCGCGTTCGCCGCGCTGTCCCTCGCCGCCCGGCGTCCGGACGAACTCGCCGAGCGGGCAGCGCACTGCGCCGAGCGCATCGGCGGCAAGGTGGTCATCGTCGACGCGCGGGGGAACCTGCTGGCCACCTCGCACGACCTGTCCGCGGAGGAGAGGCGGGACCTGGCCTCCCTCCCCGAGATCTCCGCCGCGCTCAAGGGCCGCGCCACCACCGACGTACGCACGACGACGACCGGCGGGGTCCACTACCTGTCCGTGGCGGCCCCCGTCGGCCACACGGCCACGGCCACCACTGCCGACACCGCCGACACCGTCCCAGTCCCGGCCCCAGCTCCAGCCCCAGCCGCCTCGACGGTCACGCAGGCGGATGAGCGTACGACCCCACGCCCCGCCGTATGGACAGCCACCGACGAAGCCCCGGCCCCGCACACCGGCACAGCCTCACGCACCGACACAGCCCCACGAACCGGCCCGGCCCCGGCCGCCGCCACCACCCCGGCCTCCGTCGGTGCGACCCAGGGTGCCGTGCGCGTCACCCTGCCCACGACCATGGTGCACGCGCGCGTGTTCGCGGTGTGGCTGCTCCTCGTGCTCGCCGGGCTGGCGGTGCTCGCCGGCGTGACGGTGGCGGCGTTCGCGTTCGCGCGGTGGGCGGGGCGGCCCATCCGGCAACTGGAGGAGGCCACGCATCGTCTCGCCGAGAGCGGGGCGGCCACCTCCGTGAAGGTCACCTCGGGCCCGCCGGAGGTGCTCCGCCTGGCGGCGGCCTTCAACACGACGGCCGCCCGGCTGGAACACCTGCTGGCATCGCAGCGGGCCTTCGCCGGGGAGGCATCGCACCAGCTGAAGACACCGCTGGCGGCGCTGCGGCTGCGCCTGGAGAACCTGGAGCCGGACATCGCTCGGCCGGCCCGGCCGAGCCTCGACGCCGCCGTCACCGAGACCGACCGGCTGGCCCGGATGGTCGAGGGACTGCTCGCGATGGCCCGCCTGGAGGAGACGGCGGCCATCCCGGTCCAGGTCGAGGTGGGCGCGATCTGCGCGGAACGGCACCGCACCTGGGGCCCGTTGTTCGAACGGGAAGGCGTCTCGCTGGTCCTCTTCGCGGGCAGCGTGGGCCCGGTGACGGCATTGCCCGGGGCCGTGGAGCAGCTCCTCGACAACCTGCTCTCCAACGCGCTGCGGGCCTCACCGTCCGGCAGCACGGTCACCATGGAGCTACGGCTCCACGCCCCGGCCCGACGGGGCCTGCGCGACGCCCGGCCCGCCTGGGTCGACCTCCATGTCACCGACGAGGGGCCCGGGATGACGGCCGAGCAGCGGGCCCGTGCCTTCGACCGCTTCTGGCGCGCCCCCGGCGCACCCAAGGGCGGCACCGGGCTCGGTCTCTCCCTCGTCCAGCGGCTCGCGCACGCCAGCGGCGGCGAGGTCACGCTCCACGAGGCGGCCACGGGCGGTCTGGACGCCGTCGTCCGCCTACCCTCGGCGGAAGCGCCGGTCCCGCCGGGCGGCCACGGTTTCGGTGCGCGTCCCGGTCCGCGCAAGCGCGAGGCGCCGCCGCTGCCCGCGTGAACCGGGGCGCCCCGGCTCGGGGGCGCGCGTCGCTCGGCGGGCGCGGCCCCGCCCCCGTCCGGGCTCCCGTCCGGGGGCCGTCCGAGAACGCCCCCGCACGGCCATTGATTGTCCATGCTCCGTCAATCACGATCCCCTAAGTTCCGTCACCGCGCGACCCCGCCGCCGACCGGCAGGCGGGCCGGTCCACGCACCTTTGGAGCGACAGTGGAACGTCGTACCCTGCTACGCGCGGCCGTCCTCGGCGGCACCTCGACCGCGTTCGGCGGAACCCTGTGGCGCGGCGCCGCGTACGCCGCGCCCGCCCAGCCCGGCGCGGGCCCGTACGGTGCGCTCGGCGCGCCGGACGCGGGCGGCCTCAGGCTCCCCGGCGGTTTCACCAGCCGGGTCGTCGCCCGCTCCGGCCAGCGAGTCCCCGGCACGTCGTACACCTGGCACAACGCGCCCGACGGCGGGGCCTGTTACGCGGACGGCGGCGGCTGGATCTATGTCTCCAACTCGGAGATCAGCCCGTCCGGCGGTGCGAGCGCGCTGCGGTTCTCCTCGACGGGCACGATCACCTCGGCGTACCGCATCCTCTCGGGCACCCGCACGAACTGCGCGGGCGGCAGGACGCCCTGGAACACCTGGCTGTCCTGCGAGGAGGTCGACCGGGGATACGTCTACGAGACCGACCCGTGGGGTGTGAAGGCGGCGGTGCGCCGGGACGCGATGGGCCGGTTCAAGCACGAGGCGGCTGCCGCCGATCCGACGCGCGGGGTCGTCTACCTGACGGAGGACGTCACCGACGGCTGTTTCTACCGCTTCCGGCCGACGACCTGGGGCGATCTGTCGTCGGGCACGCTGGAGGTCATGGTGGCCGGCACCGGCACCAGCGGCCCGGTGACCTGGGCCAGGGTTCCCGACCCGTCCGGCGCGACCGCCACCCGCAACCAGGTGTCGGGCGCCAAGCGCTTCAACGGCGGCGAGGGCTGCTACCACGCCGACGACACGTGCTGGTTCACGACGAAGGGCGACAACCGCGTCTGGCAGTACGACGCGGCCGCGCAGACCATCGAACTCGCCTACGACGACTCCCTGGTGACCGGCGGCAACGCCCCGCTCACCGGTGTCGACAACGTCACCGGCACGGCCTCCGGCGACCTGTTCGTCGCCGAGGACGGCGGCAACATGGAGATCTGTGTGATCACCCCGGACGACATCGTCGCCCCGTTCCTCCGCGTCGACGGCCAGTCCGCCTCGGAGATCACCGGCCCCGCCTTCTCCCCCGACGGCCGCCGGCTGTACTTCTCCAGCCAGCGCGGCACCAGCGGCAGTTCGTCGGGCGGCATCACGTACGAGGTGACGGGACCGTTCCGCACCTGAGCAATTCCCGAGGGAATTACGCGCTCGTGGGGGTGCTGCGGGGATCGGCGACGGGCGGGGCGGGGCCGCGTCGCCGGTGCCGATCCCCCGGCCGTCCCGTTCACGGGACGGCCGGCTCAGCGGAACTCGTGAGTGACCTCGATGCGGCCCACGATGTGCGCGTTGAACGCGTCGAGCTCCTCGGCGGGCACCCACAGCTCCAGGATCGTCTCGCCGCCGGCCTGGCGCACCGGGTAGCGGCGCAGGAACCCGGTCTCGACCTCGAACCGGGTCACGAAGCCGGCCCCGCTGTGCTTCACGTTCCAATCCCGCGCGATCCGCACGGCGTAGTCCTCGTTGAGGACGGGGTAGAAGATCGGCTGCTCGGGAAGGCGCGGCGGCCAGGCCCTCCACCCCGACTCCCGCACCAGCGCGAGCTCCTCGGGGCCGGTGGGACGCCACAGCGTGGTCGTCTCGGACGGCGTCGGGCGCGGCGTGCTCACGGAACTCACCTTCGGGTGCGGGCCGACTGCCGGAGCGCGGTCGGCGGAGCCCCCGACGCTACCGACAGCCCGGCCTCACGGGCCACGGAGTTTCCCTCGCACGGAAAAGGCGGCACCCCCCGCACGGGGTGCCGCCCCTTTCTCGTGATCCGGAACCGCCGCCCATCGGTGAGGGTCGGTCGGGGACAAGCGGCGGTTCCGGGGTCCGGGGTGCGAGGCGGGTGCCTCGCGGCCCGCTAGCGGTGGTCGCTGCCCTCCGACTGTGTCGCCGCGCGGCCGGCCTCCAGACGGGCCACCGGGATGCGGAACGGGGAGCAGGAGACGTAGTCGAGACCGACCTCGTGGAAGAAGTGGACCGACTCGGGGTCACCGCCGTGCTCGCCGCAGACACCGAGCTTGAGGTCGGGGCGGGTGGCGCGGCCGGCCTCGGCGGCCAGCTTCACCAGGGAGCCCACACCGTCCTTGTCGATCGTCTCGAACGGGCTGACGCCGAAGATGCCCTTCTCCAGGTAGGCCGTGAAGAAGCTCGCCTCCACGTCGTCCCGGCTGAAGCCCCACACCGTCTGGGTGAGGTCGTTCGTGCCGAAGGAGAAGAACTCCGCTGCCTCCGCGATCTGACCGGCGGTCAGCGCGGCCCGCGGCAGCTCGATCATCGTGCCGATCGCCAGCTTCAGCTGCGTGCCGGTCGCCGCCTCGACCTCCGCGACGACCTGGTCGGCCTCCTCGCGGACGATCTCCAGCTCCTGGACCGTGCCGACGAGCGGGATCATGATCTCGGCGCGCGGGTCGCCCTTGGCGTTCTTCCGCTCGGCCGCCGCCTCCGCGATGGCCCGGACCTGCATGGTGAACAGGCCGGGGATGACCAGGCCGAGGCGGACGCCGCGCAGACCCAGCATCGGGTTCTGCTCGTGCAGCCGGTGGACGGCCTGGAGGAGTCGGAGCTCGTTCTCGTGGGGCTCCTGGCGGGACTCCGCCAGGGCGACCCGGACCGACAGCTCGGTGATGTCGGGCAGGAACTCGTGCAGCGGCGGGTCGAGGAGACGGATCGTCACCGGCAGACCGTCCATCGCGGAGAACAGCTCGACGAAGTCCTGCTTCTGCAGCGGGAGCAGCGCCTTCAGGGACTCCTCGCGCTCCGTCTCCGTGTCGGCCAGGATCAGCCGCTCCACCAGCTCACGCCGGTCGCCGAGGAACATGTGCTCGGTGCGGCACAGTCCGATGCCCTGGGCGCCGAAGCGGCGGGCGCGCAGCGCGTCCTCGGCGTTGTCCGCGTTGGCGCGGACCCACAGCCGGCGCTTGCGGTCGGCGAAGGCCATGATCCGGTGGACGGCCTCGACCAGTTCGTCGGCGTCGTTGGCGCCGGCGTGCATCCGGCCCTCGAAGTACTCCACGACCGGGGACGGGACGACGGGTACCTCGCCCAGGTAGACCTTGCCGGACGAGCCGTCGATGGAGATGAGGTCGCCCTCCTCCACCACGTGCCCGCCGGGCACGGTCATCCGGCGGCGCTTGGTGTCGACCTCCAGCTCCTCGGCGCCGCAGACACAGGTCTTGCCCATGCCGCGGGCGACGACGGCCGCGTGGGAGGTCTTGCCGCCGCGCGAGGTCAGGATGCCCTCGGCGGCGATCATGCCGTCGAGATCGTCGGGGTTGGTCTCCCGGCGGACGAGGATGACCTTCTCGCCGGACCGGGACCACTTCACGGCCGTGTACGAGTCGAAGACGGCCTTGCCGACGGCCGCGCCCGGCGAGGCGGCGATGCCCCGGCCGACCTGCTGGACCTTCGCCTCCTCGTCGAAGCGCGGGAACATCAGCTGCGCGAGCTGCGCCCCGTTGACGCGCTGGAGCGCCTCGGCCTCGTCGATGAGGCCCTGGTCGACGAGCTGGGTGGCGATCCGGAAGGCGGCGCCCGCCGTGCGCTTGCCGACGCGGGTCTGGAGCATCCACAACTGGCCGCGCTCGATGGTGAACTCGATGTCGCAGAGGTCCTTGTAGTGGTTCTCCAGCGTCTCCATGATCTGCATCAGCTGGTCGTACGACTTCTTGTCGATCGACTCCAGCTCGGCCAGGGGGACGGTGTTGCGGATGCCCGCGACGACGTCCTCGCCCTGGGCGTTCTGCAGGTAGTCGCCGTAGACGCCCTGGTGGCCGGAGGCGGGGTCGCGGGTGAAGGCGACGCCGGTGCCGGAGTCGGGGCCGAGGTTGCCGAAGACCATGGAGCAGACGTTGACGGCGGTGCCGAGGTCGTGCGGGATGCGCTCCTGGCGGCGGTAGAGCTTCGCGCGGTCGCCGTTCCAGGAGTCGAAGACGGCCTTGATGGCCAGGTCCATCTGCTCGCGGGCGTCCTGCGGGAAGTCCCGGCCGGCCTCCTTCTTGACGATCTTCTTGAAGGTGGTGACGAGCTTCTTGAGGTCGGCGGCCTCCAGCTCGGTGTCGACCGTGACGTTCTTGGTCTCCTTGGCCTTGTCGAGGGCGTCCTCGAAGAGTTCGCCGTCGACGCCGAGGACGGTCCTGCCGAACATCTGGATGAGCCGACGGTAGGAGTCCCACGCGAAGCGCTCGTCGCCGGCCTGGTCGGCGAGGCCCTTCACGGACTTGTCGGAGAGGCCGATGTTCAGGACGGTGTCCATCATGCCGGGCATGGAGAACTTGGCGCCGGAGCGGACCGAGACGAGGAGCGGGTCGTCGGCCTGGCCGAGCTTCTTGCCCATGCGCTTCTCGAGCGCCTCCAGATGGGCGCTCACCTCGTCACGCAGTGCCGCGGGCTCGTCACCGCTGTCCAGGTAGACCTTGCAGGCCTCGGTGGTGATGGTGAAGCCGGGAGGCACCGGAAGACCGAGGTTGGTCATCTCGGCGAGGTTCGCGCCCTTGCCACCGAGGAGGTCCTTGAGGCTCTTGTTGCCCTCGGTGAAGTCATAGACGAACTTCACGCCCTCAACGCTCTGAGCTACGTGGCCTACGTGGGGATCTTTGTTTTCCGACACAGGTCCCAACTCCTTGAGGACGCGGTGGCTGCCCTGACGGCGAGGAACATACCCAGATCGAAGGCTCCTGGGTACGTCCACTTGCGCGTCATGCGCCTGTAACCACCCGTCCGCCAGCAGATCGAAAGTCAAGGCTTGGCAAGGTGTTGAACGGTCATGCGTTCACCTCTTGAAGGCGACATCGCCCAGGACCCGCAATACCCGCTCAGATGAGCGACTATTGACACGTCTGAGTTCGCGCGATGAACGATCAAGGGGTGGCACTCAGTGCCACCCCTTGAAGACCCAGAGTCGCCCGCAATCCGCTCATCTGAGCGCAGCCCTTATCAGAGGTGGCGAGAATCACGCGTTCACGGAGGCCGGGATTTCACCATGCGGACCGCCGCACGGGACGGAAACCCGCCTGTCACACACCCGGCGGACCCACCCGTCACACCCCCAGTGCCGCGAGCCGCTCCTCCGCTCGTTCGGGCGCGTACAGGTACTCGACGACCAGGGCGCCCGCTCCGACCAGTCCCGCCCGCTCCCCGAGCCGGGAGGTGACGACGTCCAGGTGGGCCGTGGAGCGTGGCAGCGCCCGCTGGTAGAGCAGTTCGCGCACGCCCGTGAGGAAGGGGGTTCCGGCCAAGTCCCCGGCGATCATCAGGACGCCGGGGTTCAGCAGGGTCACCACCGTCGCCAGGACGTCGCCCACGGAGCGGCCCGCCTCTCGCGCGAGGGCGGTCGCACCGGGGTGCCCGGCGACCAGCAGGTCGCGCACATCGGAGCCGGAGGCCGCCGGAACCCCGGCCTCGCTCAGCCGCCGCGCGACGGCGCCCCCGCTCGCGACCGCCGCCAGACAGCCGTAGGACCCGCACTTGCACTGGGCGTCCGCGCCGTCGGGCACCCGGATATGGCCGATGTCGCCGGCGCCGCCGTCGACGCCCCGGTAGATCGAGCCGCCGACCACCACGCCGGCACCGATACCCGTGGACACCTTGACCAGCGCGAACGCCGAGCAGTCCGGGTATCCCGTGCGCTGTTCGCCGTACGCCATGAGGTTGGCGTCGTTGTCGACGAGGACGGGGACGCCGGGCGGACCGGCCGCGTGGTCGGCGAAGGCGCGGGCCAGCCGGCCGCGTATGTCGTAGCCGTCCCAGCCCGGCATGATCGGCGGCTGCACCACCCGGCCGGTGTCCCTGTCGACCGGGCCGGGCACGGCGAGCCCGATGCCGCAGACCGCGTCGGCCGACTGCCCCGCCTTCTCCAGCAGTTCGGCGAACCAGCGCCCGAGGCCGTCCAGGACGGCCTCGGGGCCGTCCTCGATGACGAGGGTGCCGGAGTGCTCGGCCTGTATCTCGCCGGTGAGGGAGAGGACGGCGGCGCGGGCGTGGCGGGTGTCGAGGTCGGCGGCGAGGACGACCGCATGCTCGTCGTCGAACTCCAGTGTGATGGAAGGGCGTCCGCCCAGCGGGGAGCCGACCGGGCCGCCGGCGCCCTCGCGGAGCCAGCCCGCACGGAACAGCCGGTCGAGGCGCTGGCCGACCGTGGCCCGGGACAGGCCCGTCGCCTGCTGGAGCGCGCCACGGGTGGTGGCCCGGCCGCTGCGGACCAACTCCAGCAGATCTCCTGCACCGGCGTGACTACCCACCTTCACGACCTCCCGTTCGCGTGGTCCCTCACCCGATCATCCCCGCCCCGGCGGGCCGCCGACGCACCGCTCCCGCGATCGTGCGCGGAGCGTTCCGCGCGACCGCTTGCGCTCACCCTCTTGCGTTCACCAACTCTGCATTACATATTGAGTTTTGCGTGTTAAATAGACGTAACCCTACGGTACCTACTGCCGAACCGGTCGGCACCTTGTCCTCGGGGAGCCCTGAGTGGATCGCACAACCCAGCTCACAGCCCGCCGACCAGGCACGGGCGTCCGCCATGAAGGCGCTGTATACGATCCGGGGATCCGGGGTGGATCGCTGCACCGCGGGGCCGCCGAGGTGCTGGAGGGCAACTGGACGGGGACGTCCACGGTCCCCTCCCGCCGGCTGTACCCCCACCAGTGGTCGTGGGACTCGGCGTTCATCGCGATCGGGCTGAGCCATCTGTCACCGCTGCGGGCGCAGACCGAGCTGGAGACCCTGCTCGACGCGCAATGGGGGGACGGACGGATCCCGCACATCGTCTTCAACCCCTCGGTGCCGCTGGAGGCGTACTTCCCGAGCCCCGACTTCTGGCGCTCCTCGACCGCGGGGCGCGCTGCGGGCGCCCCGCGCACCACCCAGACCTCCGGCATCGTGCAGCCGCCGGTGCACGCGCTGGCCGCGTGGCTGGTGCACCGCTCCGACCCGGGGCTCTCCCGGGCGCGCGGCTTCCTGCCCCGCGTGTACCCGCGGCTCGCCGCCTGGCACCGCTATCTGCTGCACCGCCGGGACCTGGGCGGCGGCGGGCTGGCCTCGGTCGTCCACCCCTGGGAGCAGGGCATGGACAACAGCCCCGCCTGGGACGCGCCCCTGTCCCGGGTGGCCCCGGCCCCGGCCCGTTCCTTCCGCCGCGCCGACCTCGACCACGGCGCGGCCGAGGACCGGCCGACGGATCTCGACTACGGGCGGTACGTGCGGCTGGCGACGGACTACCGGGACGGGGGATACGCCGACGGGCGGGGCGAGTTCGCCGTCGAGGACCCCGCCTTCAACGCCCTGCTCATCGCCTCGGAGCACGCCCTGGCCCGTATCGCCGCGGAGTTAGGGGCGACCGGCACGGCCCGCGATGCCCGGGCGGAGCGGCTGACGGCGGCCCTGGTGGAGCGGCTGTGGGATCCGGCGGAGGAGATGTTCCTGTGCCGGGACGTCATCGGTGGCGGCCTCGTCCCCGAGCGCGGTGTCTCCGGACTGCTGCCCCTGCTCGTGCCCGGCCTGCCCCGCGAGATCGTCGCCGCCCTGGTGCGCACGGCGCACGGACCGCACTTCGGGCTCGGGGACACCACCCGGCTCGTGCCGTCGTACGACCTGCTGGGCGAGGCGTTCGATCCGCACCGGTACTGGCGGGGCCCGGCCTGGTTCAACACCAACTGGATGCTGGAGCGGGGCCTGAGGCTCCACGGGGAGCTGGGGCGGGCGGACGCGCTGCGGACGGCGCTGCTGGAGACCGCGGGCGCCTCCGGTTTCGCCGAGTACGTCGACCCGTACACGGGTGAGCCCTGTGGCGCCCTCGGCTTCAGCTGGACCGCCGCGCTCGCCCTCGATCTGCTGCACCAGGACGACCACGGCCGCCGGGGCGGCGAGGGACCGGACCGCGACGACGACCGGCGCCACGACGGCCGGGCCGGATTCGATACGTGCGACATGAGTGACCAGGGAGGGGACCGGCGATGACGGACCGGCATCACCTGCTCGTGCGCGGCGGCACGTTCGCCGCCGTGGGCGACAGCGGCGACATCAGCGGGCGGCGGGGCGGCAGCTCCCCGGACGGGTTGTTCGTACGGGACGCACGGCATCTGAGCCGGTGGCAGCTCACCGTCGACGGCGCCGTCCCCGAGACGCTCACCCCGGTCGGCGACGGCGACACCGCGCGGTGCGTGCTGGTCCCCCGGGGCGGGCGCCAGGAGCCGCCCGCGTACACGCTCTTCCGGGAACAGGCCGTCTCCGACAGCGCGTTCGTCGAGGCGCTGCGCGTCACCAGCAACCGTCCCGTGCCGACGACGGTCCGGCTCGCGCTCACCGTGGACGCCGACTTCACCGACCAGTTCGAGCTGCGCTCCGACTTCCGCACGTACGCCAAGACCGGCGCCGTCCGAAGGCGTGAGGTCCTCGACGACGGCGTGGAGTTCGGCTACCGGCGTGGTGAATGGCGGTCCTGCACGACGGTCACGGCCGAGCCCGCCCCGGACGCCGTGGAGGAGACCGGGACGGGCGCGCGACGCCTCGTCTGGGCGCTGGACCTGGAGCCGCACGGCTCGGTGGAGCTGACCCTGCGGGTGATGGCCCGCCCGCACGGCGACCGGCGGCCCCTGCGCGTGCCGGCCTCCCCGGCCGCCGTGACGCACCAGGTTCTCGCCTCCGAGGGCGAGTTCATGGAGGGCGTCGCCTTCCCGACCGGCTGGCCGGAGCTGGCCGCGGCCTGCGCGCGGGGCCTCGCCGATCTCGCCGCGCTCCAGGTCCCCGCGACCGGACCGGACGGCGAGAACCTCCGGGTGCCGGCGGCCGGGGCGCCCTGGTTCCTGACCCTCCTCGGCCGCGACGCGCTGCTGACGTCGCTGTTCACCCTGCCCTACCGCCCGGAACCGGCCGCCGCCACGCTCCTCGCGCTCGCCGCCACCCAGGCCGCCGAGGTCGGCGTGGACGCGGTCGCCCAGCCGGGCAAGATCGTCCACGAGGTGCGCCACGGCGAGCTGGCCCACTTCGGGCAGGTGCCGTACGCCCGCTACTACGGCTCGGTCGACGCGACCCCGCTGTTCCTCGTGCTGCTCGGCGCGTACGTGGAGCAGACCGGTGACGTCAGCCTGGCCCGGCGGCTGGAGCCGCAGGCGCGGGCCGCGATCGGCTGGATGCTGGACCACGGCGGCCTCACCTCCCGCGGCTACCTCGTGTACCGCGCCGACCAGGGCGGGCTGTCCAACCAGAACTGGAAGGACTCCCCCGGCGCGATCTGCTCCGCCGACGGCAGCCGCCCGCCCGCCGGGCCGGTGATGGCGGCGGGCGCCCAGGGCTACGCGTACGACGCGCTGCGCCGGACCGCCGCGCTGGCCCGGACCGTCTGGGAGGACGAGGTCTACGCGGCGCTCCTGGAGCAGGCCGCCGGCGATCTCCGCGACCGTTTCCAGCGGGACTTCTGGATGCCGGAGCACGACTTCCCGGCGCTGGCCCTGGACAGCGAGGGCCGCCGGACCGACGCGCTCGCCTCCGACGCGGGACATCTGCTGTGGTCGGGGCTGCTGGACAAGGAGTACGGCAAGACGGTCGGCCGGCGGCTGCTCGAACCGGACTTCTTCTCCGGGTGGGGCGTGCGGACGCTGGCCTCGGGGCAGCCGGCGTTCCATCCGTTGTCGTACCACCGGGGCTCGGTCTGGCCGCACGACAACGCGCTGATCACCCTGGGGCTGGCCCGGTACGGGCTGCACGACGAGGCCCGCACGGTCGCGGGCGGGCTGGTGGACGCGGCCACGGCCATGGGGCACCGGCTGCCGGAGGTGCTCGCCGGGTACGGCAGGGACACGCATCCGGAGCCGGTGCCGTATCCGCACGCGTGTGTGCGGGAGTCCCGGTCGGCGGCGGCGCCGCTGGCGCTGCTGACCGCGGTCGGGGGCGCGTAGGGCACGCCCCCTGGCTCACCGACCGTCAGGGCAGGTCCACCAGCAGCCTGCCCGCGGTCTCCCTCGCCTCCGCCTCGGAGCCCGCCCAGGCCACGGTCGCGCCCGGTGCGGTCGGGGGCCGGTGGGCGGTCCAGGTGTCCCAGTAGCTGCGGATCTTGCCGTAGCGGTCGGGGACGAGGACGTGCGGCAGGGCGAGGAGCAGACCGAGGACATGGCCGTGGAGGCGGTCGGTGACGGCGACCCGGCCGGACGTCAGCAGGCGGCAGCCGCGTGCGAGTTGGAGGCGGGCGAGGCCGTCGTAGGCGGCGAGGAGAGCGGGGGCGGCGCCGACGGGATCGCCCGAGGAGGCCCGGCACAGGGCGCGGGCCCGGCCCCGCCACAGGGTCTCCTTCGCCTGCCGCCACTCGGCGTCCGTGGCCTCGCGGGCCCAGTCGAAGACGTACGGGCCGCCACGCCGGCCGCCGATCGCACCCCGCCGGGCGGGCGAGCCCTTCGCGGACTCCTTGTCCTCCCGGGCCAGCCAGACGACGTCATGGCTGGCCGCGCCGCCGGTCAGCGCGTCCGGGGGCACGGCGAACGCGAGGTCGGGCACGAGCAGCGCGGGTGCCTCGAAGACGGTGCGGCAGCGGTGCAGGCTGTGCCGGTCGCGCAGCAGCAGGGTGAGGTCGGGATGGGCGTCGAAGACCCGGCGGGCGCGGGTGAGGTTGGCGTGGTCCGTGAAGTGCACGGACTGGGGCAGTTGGACGATCCGGCGGTCGGGGAAGTCGCGCAGCACCCGCTCCCGCAGCAGCTGGCTGTCCTCCCAGAGGTCGCCGAGGGTGCCGCCGCCGGTCAGCATGATCGGCCCCTCCGGCACGCACGCGGCGAGGTGGGCGGCGTCGTACGACATCAGGTCACAGGCGTAGCGCACCTCGGCGCCGAGCGCGCCGAGCAGGGCGCGCTGGCCGAGCCAGATCGCGCTGTCGCCCACGTTGGAGTTGAGCGGGGCTCCGATGACCGCGCACCGGGTGCCGACGGGCACGAGCCGGTCCAGGACGGTCAGGAGGTAGGAGACGTGGTGGGAGCAGTGCGGGACGTAGGACGGCGCGGGCGGGGCGGGCACAGGG
>NZ_LIQX01000362.1 GCF_001418475.1 Streptomyces ossamyceticus
TGGCCCGGATCCGGGCCAGGTTGCGGAGGTCGGAGGAGCCGGCGCCGGAGCAGCTCGCCATAGGAGACCTGGTCATCGACGTGGCGGGGCACTCCGTGAAGCGGGACGGGCAGTCGATCGCCCTGACGCCGCTGGAGTTCGATCTCCTGGTGGCGCTGGCGCGGAAGCCGTGGCAGGTGTTCACTCGAGAGGTCCTGCTGGAGCAGGTCTGGGGGTACCGCCATGCGGCGGACACCCGTCTGGTGAATGTTCATGTGCAGCGGCTGCGTTCCAAGGTCGAGAAGGACCCGGAGCGGCCGGAGATCGTGGTGACTGTCCGTGGTGTCGGATACAAGGCAGGACCCAGCTGACATGCCCGGGGACAGCGCCGCTTCGGCGCCCGGTCAGTCCGGGACCCGCACGGAGCGGCCTGTCGGCCGGAAGACGTCGGGTTCCCGCTGGGGGCGTTTTCTCGAGGGCGGGCTGCTGCAGGGCGGTGTCCAGGGCAGCCCGGTCCTGAGGCTTTTCATGCGCTGGGTGCGCCGTCCGCTGCTGCCCGTGATGCGGCTGTGGCGGCGCAACATCCAGCTGAGGATCGTCGTCACGACCCTGCTGATGTCGCTCAGCGTGGTGCTGCTGCTGGGCTTCGTCGTCATCGGTCAGGTGCGCAACGGGCTGCTGGACGCCAAGGTCAAGGCCTCGCAGAGCCAGGCCACGGGCGGGTTCACGGTGGCCCAGCAGCGGGCCGATGGCGCGGCGAGCGCGGCGGGGAACGAGAGCACCGACAGCGGCGACCGGGTGCAGAACGTCGGCGAGCGGATGACCAACCTGGTGAGCTCGCTGTCCAGCGGTGGGCAGGGAGCGTTCGACGTCGTGACGCTCAGCCCGGCCTCCGCGGACGGCGAGACCGGAGAGCTCGGACCGCGTGCCTCCGGCGGAGTGGCCTGGGACCTCAGCGTGCCCGTGGAGCTGCGTGACCGCGTCGAGGACGGCACCAGCGCCGTGCAGAGCTACACGCAGATCTTCTACACCAACGGCCGGGAGTCGCAGCCGGCTCTGATCATCGGCAAGCAGATCAACGACCCGAACGGCGGGCCGTTCCAGCTGTACTACCTCTTCCCGCTCACGCAGGAGGAGAAGTCGCTCAGCCTGGTCAAGGGCACGCTGGCGACGGCGGGGCTGTTCGTCGTCGTCCTGCTCGGGGCCATCGCATGGCTCGTGGTGCGCCAGGTCGTCACACCCGTGCGGATGGCGGCGGGGATCGCCGAGCGGTTGTCCGCCGGGCGCCTGCAGGAGCGGATGAAGGTCAGCGGCGAGGACGACATCGCGCGTCTTGGTGAAGCCTTCAACAAGATGGCGCAGAACCTGCAGCTGAAGATCAGCCAGCTGGAGGACCTGTCGCGGATGCAGCGGCGGTTCGTCTCCGACGTGTCGCACGAGCTGCGTACCCCGCTGACGACGGTACGAATGGCGGCGGACGTCATCCATGACGCACGCGTGGACTTCGACCCGGTGACCGCGCGCTCCGCCGAGCTGCTCGCCGACCAGCTGGACCGGTTCGAGTCGCTGCTCGCGGACCTGCTGGAGATCAGCCGGTTCGACGCGGGCGCGGCGGCCCTGGAGGCCGAGCCGATAGACCTGCGCGAGGTCGTGCGGAAGGTCGTCAGCGGGGCCGAGCCGCTCGCCGAGCGCAAGGGGACACGGATACGGGTCCTGGGCGATCAGCAGCCCGTCGTCGCCGAGGCCGACGCCCGGCGGGTGGAGCGGGTGCTGCGGAACCTCGTGGTCAACGCCGTGGAGCACGGCGAGGGCAAGGACGTCGTGGTCAAGCTGGCGGCGGCGGGCGGAGCGGTCGCGGTCGCGGTGCGCGACTACGGGGTGGGGCTCAAGCCGGGTGAGGCGACGCGGGTCTTCAGCCGTTTCTGGCGGGCGGACCCCGCACGCGCGCGTACCACCGGCGGTACGGGACTGGGACTGTCCATCGCCCTGGAGGACGCCCGTCTGCACGGCGGCTGGCTCCAGGCGTGGGGCGAGCCCGGTGGCGGGTCGCAGTTCCGGCTGACCTTGCCGCGGACGGCGGACGAGCCGCTGCGCGGCTCCCCGATTCCCCTGGAACCGAAGGACTCCCGGCGTGGCCGCGGTCCCGGCGACGGCGCTGTGCGGCACGGCGGGGGCAAGCTCGCCACGGTGCCGGTGCAGGCGGGGGAGCCCGGGCTCACCAGGGCGCCCATAGGGCCGCTGCCGGGCGCTGGGCAGGTGCCCACAGCCGATCCGACGGCGCTGCCCGGCAACGGCGCGCGTGTGGTGGCCCGGCCCGGCGCGTCGCCCGCGGCACCGCCCGCGCAGCGGAGCGGCGAGGGTGCCGAGCAGGCGGAGGAGCGGCTCTCCGAGGCCGGCTCCGAGCAGCAGGAGAAGCAGGGGGAGGCATTCCGTGGGCGCTGACCGCGCGAATCCCGGCCGTGGGCGTCCGGTGCGGGCGACGGTGTACGTCGGCATCGGTGCCGTACTGCTGGCGGGGTGCGCCTCGATGCCGGACAGCGGGGACATGCGCGACGTCGAGTCGACCCCGCGGCAGGACACACAGGTGCGGGTCTTCGCGCTGCCGCCCGCCGAGGACGCCCAGCCGCAGGAGATCGTGCAGGGTTTCCTGGAGGCCCTGACCAGTGACGACCCCAACTACGAGACGGCCCGCAAGTACCTGACCGGTGGTGCGTTGAAGACATGGAACCCGGGCATGTCGACCACGGTCCTCGAGGAGGCGCCGACCCCGTTCACGAAGGTCACGGGGAGCGAGCCGGACAGCGCCTCGTACCGGTACGAGCTGAGCGGCGAGAAGGTCGCCCGCGTGGACGGGCAGCATGCGTACACGCCGGCCAGCGGCGAGTACGAGGAGACCGTGCACCTCACGAAGGTGAAGGTGAAGGACACGGAGCAGTGGCGCATCGACAAGCTGCCGCAGGGCGTGATACTCGGCAGGTCCGACTTCGAGCGCAACTACAAGTCGATCAACAAGTACTACTTCACCTCCGCCGCGCAGTCCGGTGAGGCGGGCCGGGTCGCCGACCCGGTGTACGTGCGCAGCCAGGTCGACCCGGTGACCCAGATCGTGAGGGACCTGCTGAACGGCCCCACCCGCTGGCTGAACTGGGTCGCGAGGACCAGCTTCCCGTCGGGTACGGCGCTGCAGAAGGGCACCGCCGATCTGACGCCCGACGAGCAGAACACGCTGGTCGTGCCGCTCAACGCGAAGGCCGACCGGGTCTCGGCGAGCAGGTGCCAGGAGATGGCCGCGCAACTGCTGTTCACGCTGCAGGACTACATGCCCAACGGCATTGACGAGGTGGAGCTGCAGGGGTCGACCGGGGCGCAGCTGTGTGTGTTCGGAGAGGACCAGTCCGGGGCCGACGCGGCGAACCGGCCCGGCAAGGGCATCGAGTACGAATACTTCATCGACGGTGAGCACCGGCTCGTACGGCTGTCCCCCGGGGAGAGCACGCCGTCTCCGGTGCCGGGCGACCTCGGCGAGGGGGTGAAGCAGCTGCGGTCGGCCGCCGTGTCGCGCGACCAGGAGCGGGCGGCCGGGGTGTCGGCCGACGGGAGCGAGCTGTACGTGGCGCCGCTGACCTCGGGCGGCGCCATCGACGAACCGGTGCTGCGCAGCGCGGGTGCCACCGCCAAGGACCGGCTGACGACGCCCAGTTGGGACGGGCGGGGCGATCTGTGGGTGGCCGACCGCGATCCCAAGAAGCCACGCCTGCTGGTCCTCGCGGATGGCAAGGGCGAGCCGCTGGAGGTGCGGACGGCAGGGCTCGACGGACGTATCGAGGCGGTGCGCGTGGCCGCCGACGGGGTACGGGCTGCGCTGATCGTGGAGAAGGGCGGCAAGCGGTCGCTGTTCATCGGGCGCGTCGAGCGGGACGCGGACGCGGACGGCACCACCGTCTCCATCGTCGATCCGCGGTCCGTGACACCGGACCTGGAGGACGTCTCGGCCATGTCGTGGGCCGGTGGCAGCCGGCTCGTGGTGGTCGGCCGGGAGTCCGGGGGCGTGCAGCAGACGCGGTACGTGCAGGTCGACGGGTCCACGTTGCCGGGTCCGGCGCCCTCCGCGCTGACCGGGGTGGAGGAGATCGCGGCGTCCGAGGACGAGAACCAGCCGCTGGTCGCCCATTCGGCGGACGGCATCGTCCGGCTCGCCCCCGGGGAGCAGTGGCAGACGGTGGTCAAGGAGGGGTCGGCTCCGGTCTATCCGGGGTGAGCTCACGGGGCGCCGGCCGCAGGCAGCCGAGCCCGTTCCGGGGTGTGCTGGGGCCCTTCCGCGGCTGGCGCTAACTCGTGTGGGTGACAAGCGTGTTGGTTGTCGGCGCGTTGTCCCCAGGGGGTTTTCCACAGGGGTGGCACGGTTTCGTCCACGTTGGCACAGTGGGGGCATGCGGGCGTGGTGGCAGGACCTCACGGATCTGGTGCTGCCGGCCGAGTGCGGAGGCTGCGGGAGGCCTCGCGAGGTGCTCTGCCCGGAGTGCCGCGCCGCCCTGATGGGGGCCGCACCGTGCCGGGTGCGACCGGCGCCGGAACCGGTGGGGCTGCCCGAGGTGCACGCGGCGGCCCCGTACGAGGACGCGGTACGGGCGGCGCTGCTCGCGCACAAGGAGAGGGGCGCCCTGGCGCTCGCAGAACCGCTCGGCACGGCCCTGGCGGGGGCCGTACGGGCCGGGCTGGGCGAGGTGTGGGGCGGGGGCGCCGAGGACTTCCCGCCGGGGCGTGGCGCCTCGTCGGGAGACGACGGGAGAGATCCACGCGGGGACGTGCTGCTCGTTCCGGTGCCGTCCGCGCGGCGGGCGGTGCGGGCGCGCGGCCACGACCCGGCGCGGCGGATCGCGCTCTCGGCGGCCCGGGTGCTGCGGCGCGCCGGGACGCCGGCCCGGGTGCTCGCGGTGCTGCGGCAGCGGCGTGCCGTGGCCGATCAAGCGGGGCTGGACTCGCGGCAGCGGCTGGACAACCTCGCGGGGGCCCTGGAGGTGGCCGCCGGGGGCGTCCCGCTGCTGGGCGGCGGCCGGGTCGTGCTCGTCGACGATCTGATGACCACCGGGGCCTCGCTGGCGGAGGCGGCACGGGCGGTCCGGGCGGCGCACGACAGATGGGTGGTGTCGTCGGCGGCAGACGGGAAAGACGCTGGGCGAACGAGACAGGAGGCGGTCCGGATCCGAGGCGTCGAAGGAATGTACGGGGTCGGCCACGCAGGTGAGGGGCTGTGCGCGGCGGTGGTCGCCGCGTCGCCGGATGCTTTCCACATAAACCGGAACTGACGGAGAACTTGCATCGTTGCAGGTAATGAGAGGGTCAATTCACCTGAACGGAGGTACGTCTCAGTAGAGGGTGACGACATCCGTCCGGGCGAGATATGTTCGGTTGTGAGGGAATGGCCCCGGCCGTTCACCACATATCCGGATGCCGTACTGCGGGATTTCTGCAATCACCCGCAGGGATGGGGTGGAGATCTTGTCCACGGGGGAGGAGGAGGTGGAGTCACCGAGTCCGCGGTTCCGGAAGTAGCCGGAACCTGGTGCACAAGGGAGATGCTCCGCCAGTGGAGCGGAGCGATCCGGGAACGGAGTTCTGCGTGGACATCGTCGTCAAGGGCCGCAAGACCGAGGTGCCCGAGCGGTTCCGCAAGCACGTGGCCGAGAAGCTGAAGCTGGAGAAGATCCAGAAGCTCGACGGCAAGGTGATCAGCCTCGACGTCGAGGTGTCCAAGGAGCCCAACCCCCGACAGGCCGACCGCAGTGACCGAGTGGAGATCACGCTCCGCTCCCGCGGACCGGTGATCCGGGCGGAGGCAGCGGCGAGCGATCCGTATGCGGCGCTCGACCTGGCGGCGGACAAGCTCGAGGCCCGGCTGCGCAAGCAGCACGACAAGCGTTACACGCGCAGGGGCGCGCGCAGGCTCACGGCCGCGGAGGTCGCCGACCACGTTCCGGGCGTGGCGACCCTCAACGGCAACGGATATGTCGTCGAGGAGGAGAAGGCCGACGGCGTACCCACCAAGCGGATCGGCTCGCTCGAAGTGAAGGGCGAAGGCCCCCTCGTCGTCCGCGAGAAGACGCACGTCGCGTCCCCGATGAGCCTCGACCAGGCGCTCTACGAGATGGAACTGGTCGGGCACGACTTCTATCTGTTCGTCGACTCCGAGACCAAGGAACCGAGCGTCGTCTACCGTCGGCACGCCTACGACTACGGCGTCATCCACCTCAGCACGGACCCGATGGTGGCAGAGGGGCATTCGAACGCCGCGGGCGGCACGCTCGGCGGCTGACCACGCCGGGTGACAGCTGAGCCGGTGCCCCTGGAGCGCGCGTGCGCCCCCAGGGGCACCGGTGTGCGACCCCCAGAGGTCCGCTCTGTCACCGCAGTGTCGCCCCGGCATGAAATCATGGCCGAACCGGCCCCAACCGGCGGGTCGTTGCCTTGGGTTGGCGATGGCACAGAACACAGGCCACGGCCTTCAGGGGGAGGAACGATGGCGGACAGCAGCTTCGGACCGATGCGAGACGCGGCGGCCGACGAGGGTTCTGTCGGCATGGGCCCCGCGGCGGGCTCCCGCAAGGAGCCCATCAGGGTCCTTGTCGTCGACGATCACGCGCTCTTCCGCCGCGGTCTGGAGATCGTGCTGGCAGCCGAGGAGGACATCCAGGTCGTCGGCGAGGCCGGCGACGGGGCCGAGGCGGTGGACAAGGCGGCCGACCTGCTCCCCGACATCGTGCTGATGGACGTCCGCATGCCCAAGCGCGGCGGGATCGAGGCGTGCACGTCCATCAAGGAGGTCGCCCCCAGCGCGAAGATCATCATGCTGACGATCAGCGACGAGGAGGCCGACCTCTACGACGCGATCAAGGCCGGGGCGACGGGCTACCTCCTCAAGGAGATCTCCACCGACGAGGTGGCCACGGCGATCCGCGCCGTCGCCGACGGGCAGTCGCAGATCAGCCCGTCCATGGCGTCGAAGCTGCTCACCGAGTTCAAGTCGATGATCCAGCGGACCGACGAGCGCCGGCTCGTGCCGGCGCCGCGGCTGACGGACCGGGAGCTGGAAGTCCTCAAGCTCGTGGCCACCGGGATGAACAACCGGGACATCGCCAAGGAGTTGTTCATCTCCGAGAACACCGTGAAGAACCACGTGCGGAACATCCTGGAGAAGCTGCAGCTGCACTCCAGGATGGAGGCCGTGGTGTACGCGATGCGGGAGAAGATCCTCGAGATCCGCTGACGCCGGGTCAGGCCAGGGCGCGGGTGAGTTCCCCGACCAGGCGGTCGCGGAGCTCGGGGGCGTCCACACGCTCCACACGGACGTTCGTGCAGTCCACCCAGCTCGCCGCCTCCAGCAGGGCCCGGGCGACCGCCGGGACCGCCTTCGGGCCGTTCAGCGTGACCTGCTTGGCGACCAGGGTGCGGCCGTCGCGGGCCGGGTCGACGCGACCCACGAGGTGGCCGCCGGCCAGGACCGGCATCGCGAAGTAGCCGTACACCCGCTTCTGCTTGGGGACGTAGGCCTCCAGGCGGTGGGTGAAGCCGAAGACCCGTTCCGTGCGGGCCCGCTCCCAGATCAGGGAGTCGAAGGGGGACAGGAGCGTCGTGCGGTGGCGGCCGCGCGCAGGCGTGACCAGGGCCGCCGGATCGGCCCAGGCGGGCTTGGACCACCCCTGCACCGTCACCGGGACCAGACCCGAGTCGGCGACCACCGCGTCGAACTGCTCGCCCTTGAGGCGGTGGTAGTCGGCGATGTCCGCGCGCGTGCCCACACCGAGGGCCTCGCCGGCCAGGCGGACCAGTCGGCGCAGGCACTCGGTGTCGTCCAGCTCGTCATGGAGCAGTTCGGTGGGGACGGCGCGCTCGGCGAGGTCGTACACCCGCTTCCAGCCGCGGCGCTCCACACAGACCACCTCGCCGTACATCAGGGCCCGTTCGACGGCGACCTTCTCGCCGGACCAGTCCCACCACTCGCTGGTGCGCTTCGCGCCGCCCAGTTCCGTGGCGGTGAGGGGGCCCTCGTCGCGGAGCTGTTTGATGACGCGGTCGTAGGCGCCGTCGGGCAGTTCGTGGCCCCACTGGGGGCGGGCGCGGTAGGCGCGGCGGCGGAACGCGAAGTGGGGCCACTCCTCGATGGGGAGGATGCAGGCGGCGTGGGACCAGTACTCGAAGGCGTGCGGGCGAGCCGGGGCGCCGCCCGGGGCGGTGGCCCAGTAGGCACTGTCGACCGTGGTGCGGCCCATGGCGCCGAGACGGGCGTACGGGACGAGTTCGTGGGAGCGGGCGAGGACCGAGATGGTGTCGAGCTGGACCGCGCCCAGGTGGCGGAGCACACCGCGGACGCCGGCCCTGCGGTCGGGGGCGCCGNNCCGCAGGGCGATGCGGCGGGCCTCGTCCGCGGTGAGTTCTGTCGTGGGGGGCGGCAGGGGTGTCATGGTCCGCAGAGTAGGCCAGGGCACTGACAAGCGGTGCTGAGCTGGGAGAACCGGCGGCGGGACCGGGGAGGCCGGGCGTCAGTGCGGGGCCGGTAGGTAGGGGGACGTGGAGGGGTGCCGTTGTTGTTGAGGGCGGAGCGGAGCGTGCCCTCCACGGTGAAG
>NZ_LIQX01000363.1 GCF_001418475.1 Streptomyces ossamyceticus
CCCGTATCGCCGAGCGGGGCGGTGCGGGCGAGGCGGGGCGAGAGCCCTACGCCAGTGGTGACGATGGTGACGAACGGGCGACGGAGCCGAGCGGCGAGCACGGGGAACGGGTGCGGAGGACGGCGGAGGGCAGAGGGTGGAGGGCGAGACCCGGGCCGGGCAGCGGGACAGCGGGACAACCGACTCGCCCGGTCATCCCTGGGTCGGCCCGCCCGGTCGTCCCTGGGTCGGCCGCCCGCGATCACTGGATCGGCCCACCGAGGTGATCTGCCGACCGCCGGTCCGCCGAACCGTGGACCGAACGGCCTGGCAATCCGCCGACCGGCCACCGACCGCCGCCCTCGCCTCCGCCACCGCCGCTACCGAACCGCCGGACGCCCTAAGGCCGAGGAGCCGACTGTTTCCCGCCGGTGCCCGGGACGGGGAACGCTCCGGTGGCCCGGCGCGTGATCTCCCCGTAGACCTCGGGGTCGGTCGTGTACTCGCCGAGCTCACAGGTCTTGCGGCTGCCGTGATAGTCCGAGGACCCGGTGGCGAGCAGCCCCAGTTCCTTCGCGAGGCCGCGCAGTCGCGCCCGGGTCGCCGGGTCGTGGTCCATGTGGTCGACCTCGATGCCGTCGAGCCCGGCGGCGGCGAGGTCGGCGATCGCGGACTCGGGGACGGTGCGGCCGCGCTTGACGGCGGCGGGGTGCGCGAAGACCGCGACTCCGCCGGCGCCCTTGATCAGCCGGATCGCCTCGAACGGGTCGGTCTCGTGCTTCTCGACATGGGCGTGCCCACCGTCGGCGAGCCACTGCGGCGTGAACGCGTCGTTCACGGTCGGTACGACGCCGAGTTCGACGAGGGCGGTGGCCACGTGCGGCCGACCCACGGAGCCGCCCCCGGCGATCCGCGCGACCTGCTCCCAGGTGACCGGCACACCCAGTTCGTTGAGCTTGGCGACCATCCCGCGGGCGCGCGGCACCCGGTCGTCCCGGACCAGTTCGCGCTCGGCGAGCAGCCGGGGCTCCTCGGGGTCGAACAGGTAGGCCAGCATGTGCATGCTGACGCCGTCCAGGCGACACGACAGTTCGGCGCCGGTGACGAGCGTGAGCCCCTCCGGGAGTGCGGCGATCGCCTCGGGGTACCCGCGGGTGGTGTCGTGGTCGGTCAGCGCGACCACGTCCAGGCCCGCGGCGCCGGCCTTGAGGACCAGCTCGGCGGGGGTGTCCGTACCGTCGGAGGCCGTGGAGTGGCAGTGCAGATCGATGCGCACGACGCGGACTCCAGGAACAGACGAAACGGAAGCGGACGCTCAAGAATAGCGCCCTTTTGAAGCACTCCGGTCACACCCGAAACCGGGTAGCGCCCCCTACACATGGAGGGGGCACCCAGCCGGTGCGGACAGACCCCCGGCCATGCGCGGGCAGGTCCCCGACCATGCGCGGACCGGCTCCCGGTGATGCGCGGACTGGCCCCCGGCCATGCGCGGACCGGCCCCGGCCGTTGCGGACAGCCCCCACCGGTGAAGGCAAGCGCTGCGACAGGGCCGCTCTACGGCTCCAGGATGCGCGGGGACAGCGCGCCGCACGGCAGCAGTTCCACCTCGGCGCCCGCGTCGCGCAGATCCGTGAGGACCAGTTCGTCGTACATGAGCAAGCCCGTCTGTTCGGGCCAGACGACCGCCCACAGCCAGAGGCCGAGTGCCTCGCCGGCGAAGACGGCGCGGTCGTCGGGGGTGCCGGAGACATGCCAGAGGGGCGTGGGGCGCCCCGCGGCGAGCACCTTCGCCTGGGGTGGTTTCTCTACGCTGAGGTACGGCCCGGGGTCGGGTCCGTCGATGCCCGCGTACCGGGCGCCGAGGCCCACGCCGAGTTCCTCGGCGATGAGCACCAGCTCGCCCATGCCGCCGAGCGGCCCCGGACCGGAGCAGGCCACGGCAGTGGCGCGCCCTCCGCTGCGGTCGTCACCGGCGAAGGCCGCACCGGTGAACAGCCAGCCCACCGGCAGCGGCCACGGCATCCACACCGGCACCTGGGCACGGTGCACCACGACGCTGAGGGCCTCGACGCTGGGCGGGATCACGGGCTGCAGCGGGTGCACCGTCCCGTGTACAGCGCACTGCCAGGAGTCGGCAAAGAGGCCGGGAGCCCTGACCCGGCCACCACACTTCGGGCAACTGGGTTCGCCCCTCATAGGGCCCAACGGTCCTCCCCGTGCTTCCTCGCGTCAAGGACGATCACCCGTCCGGCGTGTGCGCGTCACATTCCGCGCACGACCGCCGGACGCCGGACGGCAGCCGACCCTCCGGGGGACCGGAGAACCCGCCGCCGGAATCAACTACCCACACCCCAGAGGGAAGCGCCGATTTTCGGCCACCTGCCGGGCGCCCACCGGTCACCTGTGGCGTGCCGTCGGTCACACGGGGAAGTCGCGGAGGGAGCCCTGGGGGCGACCGGCCTAGTCCAGGGAGACCGACGTACGGACGGGGTCGCGGAGGTCCGTCCCCTGGGTGAGCCAGCGCTCCTGGAGGGCCTGGGCGCCGTGGACGCGCTTCCAGGCCGCCTCGTTGGGGGTCATCGGGAGGAGGGGGAGGAACTGTACGGGGT
>NZ_LIQX01000364.1 GCF_001418475.1 Streptomyces ossamyceticus
CCGTGGGCGCGCGCGTCGGCGAGGGCTGCGGCCAGGGAGGCGTGCGGGTCGGGTGCGGGGGTGGTGAGGTGGGGCAGGTGGCGGTCGTAGAAGGCCGTGGTCATGCGGGCCGTGGTGAACTCGGTGTGGCGCAGGGAGTGGATCAGCAGGGCCCGGTTGGTGGTGGGGCCGTGGATCGTCGCGCGGTCCAGGGCGCCGGCGAGCTTGCGAACGGCCTCGGCGCGGGTCGGTGCGTGGGCGACGACCTTGGCGATCATCGGGTCGTAGTGGACGCCGATCTCGTCGCCGTCGGTGTAGCCGGTGTCGAGGCGGACCTCGTCCGGGACGGTCAGCCGGTGCAGGGTGCCGGTCTGCGGGGTCCAGCCGGTGGCGGGGTCCTCGGCGTAGAGGCGGGCCTCGACGGCGTGGCCGTGCGCGGCCGGGGGCTCGGGGGCCAGGGCGGTGCCCTCGGCGACACGGAGCTGTTCGGCGACCAGGTCGAGGCCGAACACGGCTTCCGTCACCGGGTGTTCGACCTGGAGGCGGGTGTTCATCTCCAGGAAGTGGGCGCGGCCGTCGGCGACGAGGAACTCGACGGTGCCGGCGCCGACGTAGGAGACGGCGTGCGCGGCGCGTACGGCGAGGGTGCGCAGTTCGGCTTCGAGGTGCTCCGGGAGGCCGGGGGCGGGGGCCTCCTCGATGACTTTCTGGTGGCGGCGTTGCAGGGAGCAGTCGCGGGTGCCGAGGGCCCAGACGGTGCCGTGGGTGTCGGAGAGGATCTGCACCTCGACGTGGCGGCCGTCCTCGACGTACGGCTCGATGAACACCTCGCCGTCGCCGAAGGCGCTCGTGGCCTCGGCGCGGGCGGCCTCCAGGGCGGCGTCGAGGTCGTCGAGGTCGCGGACGACGCGCATGCCGCGGCCGCCACCGCCCGCGGCGGCCTTCACCAGGACCGGGAGGTCGGCCTCGGTGACCTCGGTGAGGGGGGCGAGGCCCATGAGCTGTTTGGCGCGGGTCTTCGACGCCATCGCCTCGATCGCCTCGGGGGGCGGGCCGATCCAGGTGAGGCCGGCGTCGAGGACGGCGCGGGCGAAGTCGGCGTTCTCGGAGAGGAAGCCGTAGCCGGGGTGGACGGCGTCCGCGCCCGCGGCGAGGGCGGCCTTCACCACGAGGTCGCCGCGCAGATAGGTGTCGGCGGGGGCCGCGCCCGGGAGGCGTACGGCCTGGTCGGCGACGCGTGTGTGCAGGGCGGTCGAGTCGGCGTCGGAGTGCACGGCGACGGTGCGGATGCCCAGCTCACGGCAGGTGCGGAAGATCCGGCAGGCGATCTCGCCCCGGTTGGCGACGAGCACTGAAGTGATCACGTGGTCCCTCACATCCGGAAGACGCCGAAGCCGCCGCGGGCGCCCTCGTAGGGGGCGGTGTGGATGGCCGACAAGCACAGGCCGAGGACGGTGCGGGTGTCGCGCGGGTCGATGACGCCGTCGTCGTACAGCCGCCCGGACAGGAACATGGGCAGCGACTCGGACTCGATCTGCTGCTCCACCATGGCGCGCAGGGCGGCGTCGGCGTCCTCGTCGTACGGGTGTCCCTTGGCGGCAGCCGACTGGCGGGCGACGATCGACAGGACGCCGGCGAGCTGCTGCGGGCCCATGACGGCGGACTTGGCGCTGGGCCAGGCGAAGAGGAAGCGGGGGTCGTAGGCGCGGCCGCACATGCCGTAGTGGCCGGCGCCGTAGGAGGCGCCCAGCAGGACCGACAGATGCGGGACCTTCGAGTTGCTGACCGCGTTGATCATCATCGCGCCGTGTTTGATGATGCCGCCCTGCTCGTACTCCTTGCCGACCATGTAGCCGGTGGTGTTGTGGAGGAACAGCAGCGGGATGTCGCGCTGGTTGGCGAGCTGGATGAACTGGGCGGCCTTCTGCGACTCCGCGCTGAACAGGACCCCTTGGGCGTTGGCGAGGATGCCGACGGGATAGCCGTGCAGGGTGGCCCAGCCGGTGGTGAGGCTGGGGCCGTAGAGCGGCTTGAACTCGTCGAAGTCGGAGGCGTCGACGATCCGGGCGATGACCTCGCGGGGGTCGAAGGGCACCTTCGGGTCGGCGGGGACGATGCCCAGCAGGTCCTCCGCGTCGTACTTCGGGGGTGCGGCGGGTCCGGGGTCGGGGTGGGCCTTGCGGTGGTTGAGGCGGGCGACGACACGGCGGGCCTGGCGCAGGGCGTCGTGCTCGTCGACGGCGAACTGGTCGGCGAGACCCGACACGCGCGCGTGCATCTCGGCGCCGCCGAGGGACTCGTCGTCGCTCTCCTCGCCGGTGGCCATCTTCACCAGCGGCGGGCCGCCGAGGAACACCTTCGCCCGTTCCTTGACCATGATCACGTGGTCGGACATGCCGGGGACGTAGGCGCCGCCCGCGGTGGAGTTGCCGAAGACGACGGCGATGGTGGGGATGCCGGCGGCGGACAGCCGGGTGAGGTCGCGGAAGATGGCGCCGCCCGGGATGAAGATCTCCTTCTGGGAGGGCAGGTCGGCGCCGCCGGACTCGACGAGGCTGATGCAGGGCAGCCGGTTGGCGAGGGCGATGTCGTTGGCGCGCAGGGCCTTCTTCAGGGACCAGGGGTTGGAGGCGCCGCCGCGTACGGTCGGGTCGTTGGCGGTGATCAGGCACTCCACGCCCTCGACGACACCTATGCCGGTGACGAGGGAGGCGCCCACCGTGTAGTCGCTGCCCCAGGCGGCGAGCGGGGACAGCTCCAGGAAGGGCGTGTCCGGGTCGAGGAGCAGTTCGACGCGTTCGCGGGCGAGGAGCTTGCCGCGCCCCCGGTGCCGGGCGACGTACTTCTCACCGCCGCCCGCGAGGGCCTTGGCGTGCTCGGCGTCGAGTTCGGCGAGCTTGGCGAGCATGGCCTCGCGGTTGGCGGTGTGGTCGGGGCCGCCCGGGTCGAGGGCGGAGGCGAGGACGGTCACCGGTGCACCTCCGGCGGAGCGGGGCGGACCTCCGGCCGGGTGG
>NZ_LIQX01000365.1 GCF_001418475.1 Streptomyces ossamyceticus
GTCGGCAGCAGCAGGGCGTCCGCGCCGGCCAGTTCGGCAAGGGCGTGGGCGCGTAGCGTGGCCAGCCGGTCCTGGTCGGCGAAGAGTTGATGGGCCGGGATCTCGCGGGCGCGGCCGATGATGCCGGCCACGGTCGGATCGAGGCCCTCCACACCGTCGGCGAGCGCCTTGTCGACGAAGGCGCCCACCGCCGTGTACCGCTCCGCCACGAACGCGCCCTGGNNCGGGGTGAGGTCCAGGGCGCGGATCTCCACGCCCGCGTCGCCCAGTCGCGTCACCGCCGCCTCGTACGCCTCCGCCCAGCCGTCGTCCAGGTCGCCGAGCTGCCCGCGCGGCGGGACGGCGACACGCCACGGACCCGGTGTGCGCTGTGGAAGGGCCGGGAGGGCGCGGGCCGACGGGGAGGCCATGTGGGTGAGGGCCTGCTCGGCCTCCGGGAGGGTGCGGGCGAACACCGTCACACAGTCGAGGGAGGCGCAGGCCGGGACCACGCCGGTGGTGGGGACCAGACCGCGGGTGGGCTTCAGACCGACGATGCCGTTGAAGGCGGCGGGGACGCGGCCCGAGCCCGCCGTGTCCGTACCGAGGGCGAGGTCGACGACGCCGAGCGCCACCGCCACGGCCGAACCCGAGCTGGAGCCGCCGCTGACCCGGGACGGGTCGTGGGCGTTGCGGACGGCGCCGAACGGAGAACGGGTGCCGACGAGGCCGGTCGCGAACTGGTCCAGGTTGGTGGTGCCCAGGACGATCGCGCCGGCCTCGCGGAGACGGGCGACGACCGGGGCGTCCTCGTCCGGCGTGTACGCGTAGGCCGGGCAGCCGGCGGTCGTGGGGAGGCCGCGGACGTCGATGTTGCCCTTGACGGCGAGGAGCCGACCGGCGAGGGGCAGCCGGTCGCCCGCGGCGAGGCGGGCGTCCACGGCCCTGGCCTCCGCCTCGACGTCCGATCGGGCGCGCAGGTCGATCCAGACCTCCGGGCGGTGCACGGCGTCGAGGCGCGCGTACGCAAGGCGGACTCGGGTCAGGGTCGGGGACGGGTGAGGGGGCGGCGACGGGTGCGGCATCGGTGCTCCTGGGCTGGGACGGTCCGTCGGGCGGGGTGAGCCCGTGCGAGTCGGTGTGCGGGGGCCAGCCCCTGCCCGTCGGCGAAGGGGGCCAGCCCCTGCCGGTGGGCGAGCGGGGGGCCAGTTCCTGCCGGTGGGGGGCGGATCCTGCCGGTTTGGCGTGCGGGGCGAGTCCCGATCAGTCTGTGTCGGGGGTCAGGACGAGGAGGGGTGTGCCCGCCTGGACCTGGGCGCCGGGAACGGTCAAAGTCCTGTGCACCACGCCGTTCAGGGGGGAGTGGACGCGGGACTCCATCTTCATGGCCTCCAGGGTCAGCAGGGGTCGGCCGGTGGTCACTCGGTCGCCGGGCCGGACGTGGAGCTGCCACACCGACGCGGCGAACTCCGCCTCGATCACCCGCCCGCCCTCAGGGACGTCGATCTCCGTCACGGGCACCGGTGCGGCGGTGGCGGCCTCCGCTCGGGCGAACTCGCCGGCGGCCTCCCAGGCGGCTCGCTCCGCGGCGAAGGCGGACCGCTGGCGGGACCTGAACTCGGCTATGGAGTCGGCGTGTTCGGTCAGGAACCGCTGGTGGTCGGCGAGGGAGAACTCGCCCTCCTCGATCCGCGGGACGAAGCGGCCGGAGATGATGTCGGCCCGCAGGGCGAGTAGTTCGTCCGCGTCCACCGGATACCACTTCACACGGTCGAAGAAGCGCAGCAGCCAGGGGGAGCCCGCCTCGAAGGCGCCGCGCTGCTGCCAGGGGGACCAGACCTGGGTGGTGCGGCCGACGAACTGGTAGCCGCCGGGGCCCTCCATGCCGTAGACGCACAGGTAGGCGCCGCCGATGCCCACCGAGTTCTCGGCGGTCCAGGTGCGGGCGGGGTTGTACTTCGTCGTCACCAGGCGGTGGCGCGGGTCGAGCGGGGTCGCCACCGGCGCGCCCAGGTACACGTCGCCCAGGCCCAGGACCAGGTACTCGGCGGTGAACACCGTGTCATACACGTCCGCCACCGATTCCAGGCCGTTGACGCGGCGGATGAACTCGATGTTCCACGGGCACCAGGGTGCGTCGTCGCGGACACCGGCCATGTAGCGGGCGATGGCCTCACGGGTCGCCGGATCGTCCCAGGACAGGGGGAGGTGGATCGTGCGGGAGGGGACGACCAGCTCGTCCGCGGGGGGCAGGGAGGAGACGATCCTCCGTACGGTGGACAGGAGTTCGGGTTGCGGGAGCCGGGCCGGGTCGGTGCGGATCTGGAGGGAGCGGATGCCGGGGGTGAGGTCGGTGACGCCGGCGGGGCCCGTCTCGGCCACCGCCTCCATCAGGGCGTGCACCCGCATCCGCAGACCCAGGTCCAGCTGCATGGGGCCGAACTCGACGAGCAGGTTGTCGTCGCCGCTGCGGCGGTACGTCACCTCGCCGTCCCGGGCCAGGACACCGCCGTCGACGATCGCGGGGCGGGGCGAGGCGTCGTCGGCGACGGGCAGGAAGCGGACCGTGTCGCCCGGGCGGAGCTGCCCCAGCTTCCAGCGTTCCGTGGAGATCACCGTGGCCGGGCAGACGAAACCGCCGAGCGAGGGGCCGTCGGGGCCGAGCAGGACGGGCATGTCGCCGGTGTAGTCGACGGCGCCGACCGAGTACGGGGTGTCGTGGATGTTGGAGGGGTGCAGACCCGCCTCGCCGCCGTCGGTCCGCGCCCAGCGGGGCTTCGGGCCGATGAGCCGTACGCCGGTGCGGGCCGAGTTGAAGTGGACCTTCCAGTCGGCGGCGTAGAACTCGTGGATGTCCTCCTCGGTGAAGAACTCCGGTGCCGCGTGCGGCCCTTCGAGGGCGGCCACCTGCCAGGTCGAGCCGAAGACCGGGCGGGCCCCGGTCGGTACGGGGCTGCCTTCGGTGACCCCTCCGCCGTGCAGCACGTCGCCCGTCCGCAGCTCCCGGCCGCCGTGGCCGCCGAAGCGCCCCAGGGTGAAGGTGGCCGCGCTGCCGAGGAACGACGGCACGTCCAGGCCGCCCTCGGCGAACAACACGTAGGTACGCAGGCCGTGTCGGGTGGGGGCGTCGACGGCCAGTACGGCTCCGGCGGCCACGGTCACCGGTTCCCACTGCGGTACGGGTGAGCCGTCGACGGTCACCGGGGCCGGGGCGCCCGTCACGCACACCGTGGTGGCGTGGGTGAACCGCAGGGACGGCCCCCGCAGGGTGCATTCGAGGCCCGGTGCGCCCTCGGGGTTGCCGAGCGCCGTGTTGCCGAGGCGGAAGGACAGGTCGTCCATGGGACCGCAGGGCGGAACGCCGACCTGCCAGTAGCCGGTGCGTCCGGGCCAGTCCTGCACGGTGGTGAGGGTGCCGCCGGAGACCACCTCGACACGGGGCGTCGGGTCGCTCACGGTCGCGAGAGTGGCGGTGGAATGCGTCGCCCGCCGCAGGTCAGGGCTTTGCAGGGCGGCCCTGAGCTGGCCCAGATTGGTCTCGATGCCGTCGATCCGGGTCCGGGACAGCGCCTCGTCGAGCCGGCGCAGGGCGTGGGCGCGGTCCGGTCCATGGGCGACGACCTTGGCGAGCAGCGGGTCGTACGACGTCGTCACCTCGGTGCCGGTCTCCACCCAGCCGTCCACGCGGACGCCCTGCGGGAACTCCACCCGCGTCAACAGGCCGGCGCTCGGCCGGTGTCCGCGGGACGGGTCCTCGGCGTAGATCCGGGCCTCGACGGCGTGGCCGCGGGGCGGCCCAGGGTCGCGGACGACGTCCGACTCGCCGCGTGCCAGGCGCAGCATCCAGGCGACGAGGTCGACGCCGTGGGTCTCCTCGGTGACCGGGTGCTCCACCTGGAGGCGGGTGTTGACCTCCAGGAAGTACGCCTCGCCGCGCTCCGGGTCGTACACGAACTCGACGGTTCCGGCGGAGCGGTAGGCGACGCTCGCACACAGGTCGCGTGCCGACGTGGCGAGCCGCTCACAGACGGCGGTGGGCAGGCCGGGGGCCGGGGCCTCCTCGACGACCTTCTGGTGGCGGCGCTGCAGGGAGCAGTCGCGGTCGCCGAAGGTGATGACGTGGCCGTCGCCGTCGCCGAAGACCTGCACCTCGACATGGCGGGCGCGTTCGACGAGGCGTTCGAGGTAGACACCGGTGGAGGAGAACGAGGCGGCGGCGGCCCGCTGCACCCGCGTCCATGCCTCCGCCAGTTCGGCGGCGGAGCGGCAGGCCGACATACCGATGCCGCCCCCGCCGCCGGTGGCCTTCAGCATCACCGGGTAACCGACGGCCTCGGCGTGGTCGAGGGCCTCGTCGAGGGAGGCCAGCAGGCCCGTGCCGGGGAGCAGCGGGACGCCCGCCGCCTCGGCGGCGGCCCGCGCGGTGTGCTTCGCACCGAACAGCTCCAACTGCTCGGGGGTGGGGCCCACGAACACGATCCCGGCGTCCGCGCAGCGGCGGGCGAAGGCGGCGTCCTCGGACAGGAAGCCGTAGCCGGGGTGGACGGCGCCCGCGCCCGAGTCCTTCGCCGCCCTAAGCACCAGGTCGGCGTCGAGGTACGACTCCTGCGCGGGCGCCGGACCGAGCCGTACGGCCGTGTCGGCGAGGCGGACGTGGGGTGCGGCGCGGTCGGCGTCGGAGTACACCGCGACCGTGCGCAGGCCCAGGTCGCGGGCGGTACGGAGGACACGGACGGCGATCTCGCCCCGGTTGGCGAC
>NZ_LIQX01000366.1 GCF_001418475.1 Streptomyces ossamyceticus
GTCCTCGACCGGAATGGCCCCGCCCCCGACCCGAACGGCAGCCCCCTCACCCTCAACAGCACCGACGGCACTGCCCTCGACCCGAATGGCACCGCCCTCGACCCGAACGGCACCGTCCTCGTCACCGGTGGCACCGGCGCCCTGGGCCGGCTGGTCGCGCGGCACCTCGTGGCCCGCTACGGGGTGCGCCACCTGCTGCTGGTCAGCCGTCGCGGCGCCGATGCCGCGGAGGCGGCCGGGATCCGTGCGGAGCTCGGCTCGGACCAGGACCAGGACCAGGACCAGGACGCGGACGTGGACGTGGATGTGGACGTTCGCGTGGCCGCGTGTGACGTCGCGGACCGGGACGCGCTCGCCGCCCTCCTCGCCTCCGTACCCGACGCACACCCCCTGACGGCCGTCGTGCACACCGCCGGCGTCCTGCACGACGCCGTGGTGGAGGCCATCGACCCCGGCGACCTGGACCGCGTACTGCGGCCGAAGGTCGACGGCGCGTGGCATCTGCACGAGCTGACCGCCGACGCCGACCTGTCCGCCTTCGTGTTGTTCTCCTCCGTCTCCGGCATCAACGGGGCGGCGGGACAGGGAAGTTACGCGGCCGGAAACACCTTCCTCGACGCGCTGGCCCAGCTGCGCCGCGCCCGGGGGCTGCCCGCCGCGTCCCTCGCCTGGGGGCCGTGGGCCGCGACCGGAGGCGTGGCCGGCGGGCTCCCCGGCTCAGGCATGACCCGCCGGCTCACCGAGACCGACCTGCGCCGGATGCGCCGTACCGGACTGGTGCCGCTCGAACCGGCGCCGGCCCTGGCGCTCCTGGACGCCGCGCTGTGCCGGCCCGGGCCCGCGCTGCGGGTGCCCGTGGCGCTGTCGCTGCCGGTGGTGCGCCGGGCGGCGCACGAGGGCGAGGCGCTCCCCCTGTTCCGGGAACTGGCCGGCAGCGCCTGGCGCGACCCCGCCGCGCCGGACCCGGGTCCCGGCGAGGAGCGGTCGGGCGGCACACCCGTACGGCTCCAGGTCGTGGCCGGGCGGCCCGCCCCGGAACAGGAGGCCGCCCTCCTCGAACAGGTCCGCGCGCACGCGGCCACCGTCCTCGGCCACCGGGACGGGCGGCGGGTGGACGTGGCCCGCACCTTCAAGGAGCTGGGCTTCGACTCGCTGATGGGGGTCGAGCTGCGGAACCGGTTGACCGCCGCGAGCGGGCGCCGCATGCCCGCCGGACTGCTGTTCAACCAGCCCACCCCCCTGGCCGTCGCCCGCTATCTGCGCACCCGGCTCGCGCCGCCCGACCAGCCCGCCGGCGGATCCCTCGCCGCCGGGATCGACCACCTGGAGGACCTCCTGACCGGCACCACCGCCGACCCCGGCGAACTGCACCGTACGGCCGAGCGGCTGCGGGCCCTGCTCGCCCGGTGCGAGGAGCGGTACGCGGTCACCGCACCGGCGGGCGGGAGCGTACCGGCTCCGCCAGGCGGCCCCGGCGCGCCCGCCCGGGGCGACGGCACGAACGGCGCGCACGCCCCGGACGGCGGCGTACGCGCGGCGCTCCGGACGGCGAGCGTCGACGAGATCTTCTCCTTCATCGACCGGGAACTCGGCACCGACCTGCAGGAGCGCGGGGAATGACGCACATGGCGGAGACGGAAGCGGACAAGCTGGTCGAGTACCTCAAGCGTGTCACGGCCGAACTCCACGAGACCCGGGGGCGGTTGCGCAGGGCCGAGGACGGCGCGCGCGAGCCGATCGCGATCGTCGGCGTGGGCTGCCGGCTGCCGGGCGGCGCCGACTCGCCGCAGCGGCTGTGGGACCTGGTGGCCGCGGGACACGACGCCATTGGCCCGGTACCGGCCGACCGCGGCTGGGACATCGCGTTCCCGGGCGGTTTCCTGCCGGACGTGGCCGGATTCGACGCCGGGTTCTTCGGTGTCTCGCCGCGCGAGGCCGCCGCCATGGACCCGCAGCAGCGGCTGCTCCTGGAGACCGCCTGGGAGGCATTCGAACGCGCCGGGATCGCCCCGCGCTCGCCCGCGTCCCGGCGTACGGGGGTCTTCGCCGGCCTCGTCGCTCAGGACTACGGGCCGCGGCTGGACGAGGCGTCCGACGACACCGGCGGCCATGTGCTGACCGGCACCACCGCGAGCGTCGCCTCAGGGCGGATCGCCTACACCTTCGACTTCGACGGCCCGGCGGTCACCGTGGACACCGCCTGTTCGTCCTCGCTGGTCGCCCTGCACCTGGCGGCGCAGGCGCTGCGGCGCGGCGACTGCGATCTGGCGCTGGCCGGCGGTGTGTGCGTCCTGCCGACACCGGGCACCTTCCTCACCTTCGAACGGCAGGGCGGTCTCGCGGCGGACGGCCGCTGCAAGGCGTTCGGTGCCGGTGCCGACGGCACCGGCTGGTCCGAGGGCGCCGTCCTCCTCCTCGTCGAGCGGCTCTCCGACGCCCGCCGCAACGGGCATCCGGTGCTCGCCGTCGTGCGGGGTACGGCGGTCAACCAGGACGGCGCCTCCAACGGCCTCACCGCGCCCAACGGACCCGCGCAGGAACGCGTCGTCCGGGCCGCGCTCGCCGACGCGGGCCTGACCGCCGCCGACATCGACGCCGTCGAGGCACACGGCACCGGCACCCGGCTCGGCGATCCCATCGAGGCCGAGGCGCTGCTCGCCGTGTACGGCCCGGACCGCCCGGCGGACCGGCCGCTGTGGCTGGGCTCCCTGAAGTCGAACATCGGCCACACCCAGGCCGCCGCGGGCGCCGCCGGTGTCCTCAAGACCGTCCTGGCGATGCGGCACGGCATCCTGCCGCCGACCCTGCACGCGTCCGAACCCACCCCCGAGGTGGACTGGTCCGACGGCACGGTACGGCTGCTCACGGAGAGCCGGCCGTGGCCCGCGGCGGGCCGACCGCGCCGGGCCGGGGTGTCCTCGTTCGGCATCAGCGGCACCAACGCCCACGTCATCCTCGAACAGGCCCCCGAGGAACCGGACCCGGGCGTCGCCCCCGAGCCTTCGGACACCGCTCCGTTCGCCGCGCCGCCCCTGCTGCCCTGGCCGCTCACCGCCCGCTCGCGCTCCGCGCTGCGGGACCGGGCCCGCGACCTCCACCGGCACCTGACCGACACCGCCGACGCCTCCGCGGCCGACGTCGCCCGGACACTGGCCACCACCAGGGCGCCCCTGGAGCACCGCGCGGTCGCCCTCGCCCCCGACCGTGACGGTCTGCTGGACCTGTTGGCGGGGGCCGCCGAGGGAGCTGCCCCGCAGGGCCTCGTGACCGGCCACCACCCGGCCCCCGAACCCGCCCGCACGGTGTTCGTGTTCCCCGGCCAGGGCTCCCAGTGGGCGGGCATGGCGGTGGACCTGCTGGACGCCTCGCCGGTGTTCGCGCGCCGTATGGCGCAGTGCGAGGAAGCCCTCGCCCCGTTCACCGACTGGCGGCTCACCGACGTCCTGCGCGCCCCGGACGCCGCAGGGCCGTTGACACGTGTGGACGTGGTCCAGCCCGTGCTGTGGGCGGTGATGGTGTCCCTCGCCGACCTGTGGGCGTCGTGCGGGGTACGGCCCGACGCGGTCATGGGCCACTCCCAGGGCGAGATCGCCGCCGCGGTCGTCGCCGGCGCGCTCACCCTCGACGACGGTGCCCGCGTCGTCGCCCTGCGCTCGCGGGCCCTGGCCGAACTGCCGGACCGCGGCGGCATGCTCTCCGTCGCCGAACATGCCGACGCCGTACGCGCCCGTATCGCCCCCTGGGCCGGCCGTCTCGACATCGGCGCCGTCAACGGACCGGCCACGGCCGTCGTCACCGGCGACGAGCGGGCGCTGGACGAACTGTCCGACGCCTGCGCCCGCGACGGGGTCCGCGCCCACCGCGTCAACATCGACTACGCGTCCCACTCCCCGCGGATGGCCGCTCTGGAGGACCGGATCACCGACCTCCTCGCCCCTGTACGCCCCCGCTCCGGCACGGTCGCCTACTACTCCCCGCTCACCGGCGGCCGGCTGGACACCGCCGGGCTCGACGCCGGCTACTGGTACCGCAGTCTGCGCCACACCGTCAGGTTCGACGAGACCACCCGCGCCGCCCTCGACGAAGGACACACCGTGTTCATCGAGGTCAGCCCGCACCCGGTGCTCGTCGGAGCCGTCCAGAGCACACTGGAGGCCGCCGAAGGGACGACCGCCGCCGTGCTCGGCACCCTGCGCAGGGGACCGGGCGGCCGGCCGGAACGCTTCGTGGAGGCCCTCGCCGAGGCGTACGCGCACGGCGCTCCCGTCGACTGGACGGTGCTGCTCGCCGGCGGCGGGGCCCGCCGGGTCGACCTGCCCACCTACCCCTTCCAGCGCTCCCGGCACTGGCTGGACCGGCCCGCCCCGGCCGGCGCGGACGATCCCGTCACGGCCGCCCTGTGGGAGGCCGTCGACCAGGGCGACCTACCGGCGGTGGCCGCGCAGTTGGGCGTAGGGACCGACGACTCGCTCGCCGCCACCGTCCGCGCGCTGGCCGCCTGGCGGGCGGCGGCCCGCCGCACCGCCGCGACCGACCGCTGTCGCTACCGCGTCACCTGGAAGCCCGTCCCGAAGCCGCCGCGCGCCCGGCTCACCGGCGACTGGGTACTGCTCGTACCCGGCGACGACACGGGCGACGACCTGTCCGACTGGACGGCGAACGCCCTCGCCGCGCACGGCGCCGCCCGTGTCGACCGGGTCACCGTCACCGCCGCCACACCGCGCGAGGAACTCGCCGGACTGCTGCGCGGGCACGCACGCGCGACCGGTGTCGTCTCACTGCTCGGCACCGACATCACGCCGTGCCCGGGCCGTCCGAGCGTCCCGGCCGGTACCGCCACCACCCTGACGGCCGTGCAGGCGCTCCTCGACGCGGGCGGCGCCGGGCCGCTGTGGTGCCTGACCCGGGGAGCGGTCTCCGTGGGAGCGGACACCCGCACCCCGGCCGACGAGACCGCCGACGGACCCAGCCCGGAACAGGCCCAGGTCTGGGGCCTCGGCCGGGCCGTCGGGCTGGAGGCACCCGGCGTGTGGGGCGGCCTCGTCGACCTGCCGGTCCGGCTCGACGACACGGCGGCACGCGCGCTCTGCGCCGTCCTTGCCGCGCCCGGCGACGAACAGGAGTGGGCGCTGCGCGGCTCAGGTACCCACGTCCGCCGACTCGTCCGCGCCCCGCGCGCCACCGCGGCCCCCGCACGCCGCTGGCGGCCCCGCGGCACGGTCCTGATCACCGGCGGCACGGGTGCCCTCGGCGGCCATGTCGCCCGCCGACTGGCCCGGGAGGGCGCGGAGCACCTCGTGCTCACCGGCCGCCGCGGCGCCGACGCGCCGGGCGCCACCGAGCTCGCCGAGGAACTGCGCGCGCTCGGCGCCCGGGTGACGCTCGCCGCCTGTGACGCGGCCGACCGTGACGCCCTGGCCGCCGTCCTCGACGCGATCCCCGCCGAACAGCCCCTCACCGCCGTCGTGCACACCGCCGGCGTCAGCGGGCTCGAACGGCTCGACACGACCACCCCCGCCGACCTCGCCGCGATGGCGGCCGGGAAGGTCAGCGGCGCCCGCCACCTGGACGAACTCCTCGACGGCCGCGACCTCGACGCGTTCGTGCTCTTCTCCTCCGGCGCCGCCGTCTGGGGCGGCGCCCGCCAGGCCGCCTACGCCGCCGCCAACGCCCACCTCGACGCCCTCGCCGTCCGCCGCCGCGCCCGCGGTCTGACCGCCACCAGCGTGGCCTGGGGCAGTTGGGGCGGCGGCGGGATGGTCGACGCCCGCATCCAGCGGGTGTTCGAGCGGATCGGCGTACGGGCCATGGACCCGGACACCGCCGTCACCGCGCTGTTCGACGCCGTCGCCGACGGCGAGACCGGGCTGACGGTCACCGACATGGACTGGCAGGCGTTCGCCGCCGGCTTCCGTCTCTCCCGGCACCGCACCCTCCTCGACGACATCCCCGAGGCCGCTCCCCGGACCGCCGGACCGGACACCGACGCACAGAACACCGACCCCCAGGGCACCGGCGACGCCTCGGCCCTGGCGGACACGCTCAAAGGACTCACCGCCCGCGAACGGGATCGCCGTCTGCTGGACCTCGTACGCTCCTGTGCCGCGACCGCCCTCGGCCACGCCGACGTGTCCGAGATCGGCGCCGACGCCGCCTTCCGCGACCTCGGCCTCGACTCGGTGACCGCCGTGGACCTGCGCAACCGGCTCGCCGCCGCCACCGGTCTGCGTCTGCCCGGCACCCTCGTCTTCGACCGTCCCACTCCCGCCGCCGTGGCCGCCGAACTGCGCACCCTCCTGAGGGCCGAGCCCGCCGCGGCACCGGCCCGGCCCCGCGTATCCGCCGCCACCGACGACCCCGTGGCCGTCGTCGCCATGGCCTGCCGACTGCCCGGCGGCGTCGCCTCGCCCGAGGACCTGTGGCGGCTGGTCACCGAGGGCCGCGACGGCATCACCCCCTTCCCGGCCGACCGGGGCTGGCACACCGAGGACCCCGGCGACGGGCGTGTCCTGCCCGGCGAGGGCGGATTCCTCCACGACCTCGCCGGCTTCGACGCCGCGTTCTTCGGCATCTCACCGCGTGAGGCGCTCGCCATGGACCCGCAGCAGCGGCTGCTCCTGGAGACCTCCTGGGAGGCCCTGGAACGCGCCGGCATCGACCCGCTGTCCCTGCGCGGCAGCCGCACCGGGGTCTTCGTCGGAGCGGGCCACTTCGACTACGCGGCCCTCGCCCTCACCACCGAGGAGGGCAAGGACTACGCCCTCACCGGCTCGGCCGGCAGCGTCCTCTCCGGCCGGATCGCCTACACGCTCGGCCTGGAGGGCCCTGCGGTCACCGTCGACACGGCCTGCTCCTCCTCCCTCGTCGCCCTGCACCACGCCGCCCGGGCGCTGCGCGACGACGAGTGCGGCCTCGCCCTCGTCGGCGGCGCCGCCGTGATGGCCACGACCGCCGCGTACGAGGCCTTCGCCCGCCAGGGCGGCCTCGCCGCCGACGGCCGCTGCAAGGCCTTCGCGGACACGGCCGACGGCACGGGGTGGGCGGAGGGGGTGGGCGTGCTGGTGATGGAGCGGCTGTCGGACGCCCGCCGCAACGGGCATCCGGTGCTGGCGGTGGTCCGGGGCTCGGCGGTGAACCAGGACGGCGCTTCGAACGGGCTCACCGCGCCGAACGGGCCGTCGCAGCAGCGGGTGATCGGGGAGGCGCTGGCGAGCGGGGGCCTGTCGCCGTCGGACGTGGACGCGGTGGAGGCGCACGGGACGGGCACCCGGCTGGGTGATCCGATCGAGGCGCAGGCGGTGCTCGCCGCGTACGGGCAGGATCGTGAGCGGCCCTTGTACCTGGGGTCGTTGAAGTCGAACATCGGGCACACCCAGGCCGCCGCCGGGGTGGCCGGTGTCATCAAGACCGTGCTGGCCCTGCGGCACGGGACGCTGCCGCGCACCCTGCATGTGGCCGAGCCGACGCGGCAGGTCGACTGGTCGGCCGGGGCGGTGGAACTGCTCACGGAGAACCGGCCCTGGCCCGAGACGGGGCGCCCCCGCCGGGCGGGCGTGTCGGCGTTCGGGGTCAGCGGCACCAACGCCCACCTCATCCTCGAACAGGGCGACACCGACGCGACCGGCGCCGACCGGGACACCGGCCGGCCGCTGCCGGTCGTCCCCCTGCTGCTCTCGGCCCGGACAGCGGACGCGCTGCGTGCCCAGGCCGCGCGGCTCCGCGACCTCCTGGACGGCCCCGCGCCGGCACCCGACCCGCACGACATCGGTCTCACCCTCGCCGCGCACCGCGCCGCCCTCGACCACCGGGCCGCCGTCACGGCCCCCGACGCACAGACCTGCCACGCCGCGCTCGACGCGCTGGCCGAGGACCGACCGCACCCGGGCCTCGTCCGCGCGACGGACGCCGGAAGCGGACTCGCGGTGGTGTTCTCGGGCCAGGGCTCGCAGCGGGTCGGCATGGGACGCGGACTGGGCGAGGCGTTCCCGGTGTTCGCGGGAGCGTTCGACGAGGTGTGCGCGGCGTTCGACGGGCTGCTGCCGGGGTCGCTGAGGGACGTGGTCCTCGATGGTCCGGGCGAGGTGCTGGAGTCGACGCAGTGGGCTCAGCCGGCGCTGTTCGCCTTCGAGGTGGCGTTGTTCCGGCTGCTGGAGTCGTGGGGTGTGCGCCCGGACGTGCTGATGGGGCATTCGCTGGGTGAGCTGGTGGCGGCCCATGTGGCGGGGGTGTGGTCGCTTGCGGACACGTGCCGGGTGGTGGCGGCGC
>NZ_LIQX01000367.1 GCF_001418475.1 Streptomyces ossamyceticus
TCCGTGGGAGAAGGAGCGGCGTCCGGTGCCTGCTCTCGCCGTGCCGCGTGGAAGTCCTCGTAGCGGCGCCAGGTGGGCTTCCACGCGGTGCGGCGAGTGGGGGTACCCCCTGCTCGAAGAGCTTGGGGGAGTGCCGGGGGCCGTGACGCCGCGGAGATCCGTCAGAAGGGCCCTAGGCCCGCCGGAGAGAGCGGTGGCTTCATGCCTGGTCGGGCCGGGTTCTCTTCGGCCGCGCAGGCCCCGTTCCGCCGGCCCCGCAGCGCTGCGGCCCCTCACCCTTCGCGTCGGTCACCCCGGCATCGGGTTGCCAGAACATGACCTTCCGGAGCCGAGTCGGGTGTGTTCGTCCTGTTCCGAACAGGACTTGTGGGTTCCTACACTAGGGGCCCAGTCACGGAGCGTCGGGGGGCATACGTGCAAGGAGCCGGTCTGGCCAGAGGGGGGAGTAGCCCTTACTTCTTCCTCAGTTACGCGCACACACCGAGTCATGACTCGAGTGGCGGCGACCCCAATGTGTGGGTGAAGAAGCTGTTCGACGGTCTGTGCGAGCACATCATGGGGCTGACCGACCTGCCCCGGGGGGCGAAGGTCGGGTTCCTGGACCAGAAGATGTCGGTCGGCACCAAGTGGACCGACGAGTTGTCCATGAATCTCGCGCGCTGCAAGGTGTTCGTCCCGCTGTACTCGCCGCGCTACTTCACGAGCCAGCAGTGCGGCCGTGAGTGGTGGGCGTTCTCGCAACGCCAGGTCACCCAGCGGGCGCGCGGCGGTCCCGCGCGGGAGAACACGATCATCCCGGCGTTATGGGTGCCGGTGGAACCGGCCCAGATGCCCCAGGTGGCGAGGGACCTGCAGTTCAACCACGCCACCTTCGGGCAGGACTACGCGGACGAGGGCTTCTACGGGCTGACCAAGCTCCGCTACTTCCGGGACGAGTACGAGCGGGCCGTGTACCGGCTGGCCAAGGAGATCGTGCGGGTGGCGGGCGAGGCCACGTTGGAGGAAGGCAAGATCTCCAAGGAGTACGAGTCCCTGCCGGCCGCCTTCGGCTCGGACGAGCGGCCGCCGGAGTTCGACATATCCGTGCTCGCCTGCACCCGTTCGGATCTGCCGCAGGGCCGCAAGCCGGACTTCTACGGGGACCAGCCGCATGACTGGAACCCCTACCACCCGGAGTCCACCCTGCCGTTGGGCGATCACGCGGCGGAGCTCGTCCGCACCAGGAACTACAAGGTCAACGTCGGTGTGCTCGACGAGAGCGCGCGGATGTTCCACGAGGGCGGGCCGAAGGCGCCCGGACTGATGCTGCTCGACCGCTGGGCGCTGGAGTCACAGCGGAGCAGGGAGCTGGTGGGCAGGCTGTGCGGGGAGCAGCGGCCCTGGATCAGCGTCATGACTCCGCGGCACAAGGACGACGTCGTGACCGCCGAGCGGGAACGTGAGCTGGACGAGCTCACCTACCGCACGCTCGTGTCCCGCATGACGGACCGGGCCGGCCACTACTCGGCCAACGGCAGCATCCGTGACCTGGACTCCTTCGGCAACGAGCTGCACCGGGCCGTGACGTCGGCCGTCCACTACTACTGGGAGAACGTCGAGACCTATCCACCGGAGGGACCACCGAGCGAGCCTCCACGGCTGAGGGGGCCCGACCTGGGTTAGCGAGCCCCGGGTGACGGACCCCGGCAGCACCACCTGGCACGACCACCGAAAGGCGCGCGACGAGCGAGGCCGAGAGAGGCCGACAGGGCGGAGGGCATGAGCATGACCAAGAGCCGCAACGGCACCGTGATCACGTTCTACTCGTACAAGGGCGGCACCGGGCGGACCATGGCGCTCGCCAACGTGGCCTGGATCCTGGCCGCGAACGGACATCGTGTCCTGGCCGTGGACTGGGACCTGGAGGCGCCGGGCCTGCACAAGTTCTTCCACCCCTTCCTCGACGCCCAGTTGCTGCGGGGGACCCCCGGACTGATCAACCTGATCGACGACTACCGCCGCGAGGCGCTGCGCAACCTGCCCGACCGGGCGTCGGACTGGCACCGCCACTACGCCCGGGTCAGGCCGCACGCGCTGTCATTGGACTGGGCGTTCCCCGAGGGCGGCAGCCTGGACTTCCTGTCCGCGGGCAAACGGCACCGGGACTACCCGATCGTCGGCAACATGGACTGGGACCGCTTCTACGCCAGCTACGGCGGCGGCCAGTTCTTCGACGCGATGCGCGACGACATGCAGCGCTACTACGACTACACGCTGATCGACAGCCGGACGGGCCTGAGCGACCTCGCGGACATCTGCACCGTGCAGATGCCGAACACCCTGGTCGTCTGCTACACGCTGAGCGAGCAGAGCATCGAGGGTGCCGCCGCCGTCGCGCAGGACATCAAGGAACTGCACGGCGAGAAGGGCATCCGCATCCTGCCCGTCGCCATGCGCATCGACCTCGGCGAGAAGGACAAGCTGGACGCCGGCCGCGCCCGCGCCAGAGAACGCTTCTCGGGACTGCCCTCCGGCCTGAACGCCGACCAGATGGCCGACTACTGGGCGAGCACGGAGATCCTCTACCAGCCGTACTACGCGTACGAGGAGATCCTCGCGGCCTTCGGGGACCCGCCGAAGTCGGCCAACTCCATGCTGAGCGCCTGCGAACGGCTCACCTCCGTGATCACCGAGGAGCGGGTCACCAAGCTGCCGCCGATCAGTGAGGCGAAGCGGGCCCAGTACAAGGCCGCGTACACCCGGCAGCGGCCGGTGCCCCTGTCCCAGTTGACGCTCTACTACGTCTCCGAGGACCGGATGTGGGTGGACTGGCTGGAGTCGGTGCTGCGCGGTGCCGGTTTCGAGGTCGTGCCGAAGAACGTCCAGACGATGCCGACGGCGGAGATCGGCGCCGAGGCCATGCCCGGCGGGGCGCACCGGGTGCTGGCGGTGCTCTCGCCCAGCTTCGTCGACTCCCGTCGGGCGCGGGTCGCCTGGGAGGCGGCGGTGCACTCCGGCGGCTCGGAGAAGCGGCAGCAGCCGGTGTCGATCCGTGTCGACGACGTGCAGATCAGCCTGCCGTTCGCCGGCCGGAGCGTCATCGACCTCAAGGGCCTCAACGAGACCCAGGCGTACAGCGCCCTGCTGAACGGCCTCGACCGCCCCGAAGCGGTCTCCACCGTCTCCCCCAGCTCACGCGGCCTGCGCTTCCCCAGTGTGGGCAGGCGCGTCTCCAACGTCCCCGCCCGCTACCGGTGGTTCACCGGCCGCTCCACCATCCTGGACAAACTGCGCGAGCAGTTGACCACGAACCGCCCCGGTCAGCGCGTGCCGCAGGTGCTGCACGGCCTCGGCGGTGTGGGCAAGACACAGCTCGCCCGTGAGTACGCCCACCGGTTCATGGCGGACTACGACGTGGTGTGGTGGGTCGACGCCGAGCAGCCCGAACTCGTCATGCCGAAGCTGGCGGCGCTCGCGCAGCACCTCGGCCTCGGTGTGGTTGAGGACGTCAAGGAGGCGGCCGAGTCGGTGATCCAGGCGCTGCGGGAGGGGGAACCGTTCAACCGCTGGCTGTTGATCTTCGACAACGTCGAGGACCTCGACAAGGTGCTGAACAAGTTCCCGGAGTACACCGGTCCCGTCCCCGAGCACGTCTACGGCCACCTCCTGGCCACCACCCGCACCCGGCCCACCCTGCCGAAGGTCCAGCCGCTGGAGGTGGAGGTCTTCACCCGCGAGGAGAGCGTGGAGCACCTGTGCCGCCGGGTGCCGGGGCTGAGCGAGGAGGACGGTGGGCTGGTCGCCGACGCGGTGGGTGACCTGCCGCTCGCCATCGAGGTCGCGGCGGCCTGGCTGGAGGCGACGGCCACACCCGTCGAGGAGTACATCGAGCAGTTGCGCGAGCAGTCCACCCAGGTGCTCTCCGTCAAGGAGGCGGTGGAGGCCGTGGAGTACCCGAGGTCCGTGGGCGCCACGTGGAACATCTCCATCAACCGCCTGCGGGACGAGTCACCGGCCGCCGCCCGCCTCCTCGAACTCTGCGCGTTCTTCTCGGCCGAGCCCATCTCGATGAGCCTCATCGGCAGCGACGCGATGATCAAGGCACTGCTGCCGTACGACCGGGACCTGCGCGCCCGCTACATGCTGGGCCGGGTCACCCAGGCACTGAACCGTTTCGCCCTCGCCAAGGTCGACTCGACCGACAACTCGATCCAGGTGCACCGCCTCGTCCAGGCCGCCGTCCGCGACGGCATGGACGCGGTGAAGTACGACGACACCATCCATGAGGTGCACCGCATCCTGGCCGCAGCCCGACCGCCCGAAGAGGCCCTGGACGACCCCGCCCAGTGGCCGGGCTTCGAGGTGATCTGGCCGCATCTGACGCCGTCCAACATCCGCAACTGCTCGGAGGAGGACCCGCGGCAGCTGATGGTCTACCGCGTCCGCTACCTGTGGAAGCGCGGTGACCTGCACGCGGCCCGCACCCTGAGCAGCCAGCTCAACGAGTTCTGGTCGGGCGAGTTCCGGGACGCGAACGACGAGCCCGTCAACGACGAGCAGATCCTCAATCTCCGCTTCGAACTGGCGAACGTGCTGCGTTCGCAGGGCCAGTACCAGGAGGCCCTCGACCTCGACGAGAAGACCCTCGCCGACCAGCGGGAACTCCTCGGCGACGACCACCCGAGCATCCTGATCACCTCCGGCAGTTTCGCCGCCGACCTGCGCGCGGTGGGCCGCTTCAAGGAGGCCCTCGACCTGGATCAGCTGATCTACCGGGGCTTCCGTGAGATCTTCGGCGAGGATCACCCTCGTACCTTGTCGGCCGCGAACAACCTCGCCATCGACTACCGGCTGTCCGGCGACAGCGAGGCCGCCCGGCAACTCGACGAGGACACCGTCCGCCGCCGTACCGCGCTGCTCGGGCCGCTGCACCCGTACACCCTCACCACCAAGGGTCATCACGCGCGTGACCTGCGGGAACTGGGCGACTACAAGAACTCGGTGGAGATCCTTCGCGAGGTCCGCGAGGGCTTCAAGCAGGTCCTGAACCCGAACGTGCCCGAGGTGCTGCGGGTCGACAAGAGCCTCGCGGTCTCCCTGCGCAAGGACGGCCAGATCGCGGAGGCGCTGCGCATCACCCAGGAGACCTCGGAGACGTACGCCCTGTACCGCGACCGCTACGGCAGCAACCTCCCCGAGGCCCTGGCCTGCGGGCTCAACCTCGCGGCGGACTACTTCGCCACGGATGCCGAGAACGGGGCCGCGCGGGCGGTCGAACTGGTCAACGAGGTACTGGAGGGTTACAAGACCTCCTTCGGCCCCGAGCACCCGTTCGTCATGTACTGCCTCAACAACCTGTCCATCTACCACCGGGCGCTGGGCGAGGTGGAGAAGGCCGCCGAGTTGAGCAAGGAGGCACGAGACGCCTTGGCTGAGGACCTCGGGGAGGGCCACCCGGCGGTGCTCTGCGCGGGGGTCAATCTCGCCAACGCCTACGGGGAGATGGGCATGTACGACCGTGCCGAGCACTGGGAGCGGCTGGCCGTCGAGGGGCTGCGCCGCCGCTTCGGCCCCACCCATCCCGACGTGCTGGTCAGCATCGGCAATCTCTCGATCACCCTGCGGGACATGCAGCGCCAGGAGGAAGCCGAGCGGCTCCAGCAGCAGACGGAGTCCCGCGCGTCCGTGCTGTTGGGCGACACCCATCCCGTCACCGAGTCCGTCCGTGTCTGGCGCCGGGTGGGCAGGGACCTGGAGCCGCAGCAGACCTGAGCACCGGGGAGGTCCGCAGGCCGGCGCTCCCCGGAGCGCCGGCCTCCCGCACGGCCCAGCTCATGGCCTGACTCACGGCTCCTAGTTCACGGCCCAGCTCAGCACCCGGGTCAGGACCCGCAGCGCGCCGAAGTGGGCGGCGCCCCGCTCGACCTCGACCTCCGCGTCCGGGATGTGCCGGCCCAGCCAGCGGGTGTGTTCGACGGGGGCGAAGATGTCGTCCTCGCCGTGCCAGAGCTTCACCGGCGTGTTGATCCGGCCCAGATCGAACCCCCACCCCGTGCTGAACGCCATCACGTCGTCCACCCAGCCGTCGGGGGAACTGCGCAGGCCCTCCGCGAAGTTGCGGACCAGCATGTCCTGGATGCCGGCGTCCGCGACGATCCACCGGTCCGACTCGGGAAGCCCGCCGGCCATCTCGGCGACGGACGCGGCCGGGTCGGCGAGGATCGACCGCGAGCGGCGCCCGAGGGTCGCGGTCACCCGGTTGCGGCCGATGGCGGCGTTCACGTACTCGCGCACGTTCGACTCGGTCATGCCGTCGAACCAGTGCAGTCCGGGCGCGTCCCGCGGGGCGAGGCTCACCAGGGCCGCAGCCCGAGTCGTACGGTCCGGCAGCAGCGCGGCGCAGGCCAGTGCGTGCGGGGCGCCGCCCGAGCGGCCGACCACGGCGAAACGGCCGATGCCGAGCGCGTCCGCGATGTGCCGGACATCGGCGGCGGCCGCGCTGACGGTACGGCCCGGCAGCCGGTCGGAGTCGCCGTACCCGGGCCGGTCGAAAGTGATCAGCCGGACGCCCAGCTGGTACAGCACCCGTTCACGCGGAGCGGGCCCGAACCTGCTGCCCGGTGTGCCGTGCAGCAGGAACACCGGTCGGCCGGCGGGATGCCCGCCGTCGTTGATCGACAGGCGCCGACCGTCCGAGGTACGCACCGTGAGTTGCATTCGCCATCCCCTGTCGTCCCGTCCCGCCCGTGTGCCCCGCCAATCCCCGCCCCCGCCGGTCGTCAACCACCACGGCGGGCAAGGTCTTCGGGACATGCCCGACGTCGGCGGTGGACATCTTCGGGGGAGCCCATGCCCGTGAGCACCCCGCGAGGCGGACGCCCGGCGCGGAGTGGTGTGCGGCACGCGTGCGCCGCGGGGCGGGCAGGTGTCGTACGGCTGGGTGCGGTCGTCCTGGCCGACCGGGTCGTACGGAGTGGCGCGGCCGGTCGAGGCGTGCCGGCGTACGGCTCGGCGTCGTCGTCGTACGGCGTGGGAACGGGCACGGCGGGACCACGTGCTGGTCTGCCACGTGCTGGTCTTCCACGTGCTCTTCGGTCACATGCCCGGTCGTCACGTGCTCTGTCGTCACGTGCCCGGTCGACACATGCTGTTCGGTCACGCGCGCCGTCGGCGCGGGTGTCTGCGCACAGGCCTCAGCTGCCGTGTCCGGTGACGTTCTGTCGGCCCGCGGCTGCGTCCCCCTCACCGGTGGACGCCCGTGCTGGTCGCCAACTCCCCCATCCAGCCAGTATGCAACCGGACGGCCACGCGGCCCAGACCGCGCGCGCTACACCGCGGCGAGCGGTGCGCCCTCTCGCCATTTGAGGATCTTGTCGAAGCTCACCACGGCGCCGCCACGGCCGGGTTTGTTGCCGATGTGGACGTGGTCGGCGAGTTCGCGGATCAGGCAGAGGCCGCGGCCGTTCTCGTCGTCGGCGTGGGCCTGGCGGGGCGGCTGGCGGTGCGGGAAGCCGGGGCCAGAGTCGGCGACCTCGATACGGCACTTCTCGCCGTCGAGGTACGCGGTGACCCGGTACGCCTCGGACGTGCTGCCCGACGGGGCGGCGCCCCCGTGCTCCACGGCGTTGGCGCAGGCTTCACTGAGGGCGACGGAGAGGTCGTACGAGACGTCCGGGTCGACGCCCGCCGTCTCCATCGTGCCGAGCAGCAGCCGCCGGGCGAGCGGCACGCTCGCAGCATCACGCCGCAAATGGAGTGACCACCAGATGCTCATGCTCCAGCCTCCCGGCCGCGGCTCGACATACCGTTACGTATTGCCACCGAGACGGGCGCGCAATCGCCCGGAACCGGTCCCGCCGCCCATACGGCGGATGCGGCCTCGTCACATTCGGTGTATGCGGACGAAACCCTTCCGAATCCCTCACCACTTCCACACCTCGGGGCACGGGAATACGGCCCGCGGGAACCGGGTGCCGGGTACCGGGTGCCGGGATGCCGTGTCGGCGGGACGTCACGAGGAATGGGACGAAATGCCCGACCAGTACTTTTGGGGTCACTCGGTGCGCGACGGTCCACCGTGCCGAGGCTCCTCCCCTCCCTCCGGCGCCGTTCCGCCGTATGAACACCGGTCCCTCCCGCCCCGTACCTCAGCGTGGGAACCCGGCGCTCCCCCGACCGGACCTCGATGGGATGATGACCCCGCCATGAAAGCCCGCACACGCACCGGAGGTGATCTCCGGTTTCTACGGGCCGCGGTGTTCGCCGCGGTCTGCGTCGTGCTGGCCGGCGCGGGCCACGCGCTCGCCTCGTGCGCGGCCGTTCCGCTGTGGAGCCTTGGTGTCGGATTCGTCGGCGTCTTCGCCGTCGCCGCCGCCCTGGCCGGCAGGGAACGCTCACTGCCGGGGATCGCGGCCCTGCTCGCCGTGGGTCAGACCGTGCTGCACACCCTCTTCGGGCTCGGCCAGCACGGCGCGGGGGCCACGTCCAAGGCCACCGCCGCCATGGACGCGGCGCTCGTCGAACGCGCCGCACGACTCGTCTGCGGGGCCACCGCTGCGGCCATGAGCCCCGCCGAGGCCCGGCGGATCCTCCTCGACGCGGGGCTCGGCGGCACGTACGCCACGCACCACCCCGCGGACGCCATGACGACCGCGCCGGACTCCTCGGCGGCCGTCCTGCCGTCGCTGCCCATGCTGCTCGGTCACGTCCTCGCGGCCGTCGCCGCCGGGTGGCTGCTCCGCCACGGCGACCTCGCGCTGCTGCGCCTCGCCCGGCTGACGGCCCACGAGCCGCTCGTACGGTCGCTGCGGGGGGCGCTCGCACTCGCGCGGGCCCTGCGGTCGGGGCTCCCGGGCGCGCCGGACGCCGTATCGCGCGCCTCTCGCCCGGCGTACGCGACGCCACCGGCCCCGTGTACGAGCGCGCTCCAGCACACGGTGATCCGACGCGGCCCTCCGACCGCCGCGCTCACCCTCGCCGCCTGACACGACGACGGCCCAGTCGCACTCACACTCCACGTACTGCCTGCACACGGCTCGGCAGCGCGGGGCTCCACCGCCTCGCGTCGCCTCGCCGCGCATCGCACCGGGGGGCGAGTCGGGGACGTCGGCGTGCGGCGCACGCACGCGCGCGTGCGGTCGCGGTTGTGGGTGCGGGCGTGGGTGTGGGTGCGGTGCGAGCGTGGCTCGATCCGCGCTCCTCGCGCCTCCCCTCAACTGGTCATGACACGCGTTCCCCTTCCGTCCTTTTCTCTACTCATTCACCGTGGAGTGTCACCAGTCATGAAGGCCTCTCGTATCGCCGCCGTCGGCGCCCTTGCCGGTTGCGCCGTCCTCGTCCTGTCCGGTCCCGCGTTCGCGCACGTCAGCGTCGCGGCGGAGGGCACGGCGGCGAAGGGCGGGTACGCGACCGTCAACTTCAAGGTCCCGAACGAGCGCGACAACGCCTCCACCACCAAGGTCGAGGTGAACTTCCCGACCGACCACCCGCTCGCCTCGGCCCAGCCGGAGGCCGTCCCCGGCTGGAAGATCAAGGTCACCCGCGCCAAGCTCGACAAGCCGATCGAACTGCACGGCGAGCAGATCGACGAGGCCGTGTCCAAGGTCACCTGGACCGCCACCGGCAAGGGCATCGAGCCGGGCTACTTCCAGAAGTTCCCGCTCTCCCTGGGCCAGCTCCCCGAGGACACCGACGAACTGGTCTTCAAGGCGCTGCAGACGTACTCCAACAAGGAGGTCGTCCGCTGGATCGAGGTCCCGCAGAAGGGGCAGGAGGAGCCCGAGCACCCGGCGCCGGTGCTCGCGCTGTCCGCCGCGTCCGGCGACCACCACGGCTCGTCCACCGCCGCCTCGGACGAGTCGGAGGACGCGAAGAACGCGAAGGACGCCGAGGCCGCCTCGAAGGAGACCGCGGCCGAGCCCGCCGACAGCAGTGACACCACGGCGCGCGTGCTCGCCGTCGTCGGCATCGTCGTCGGCGCCGCGGGCGTGGCGTACGGCGTGCTCGCCGGCCGTCGGCGCACCGAGGCCTGAGACCCGGCCTCTCGGCTCGCTTCCCTCCTCACCCCTCCCCGGCGCGCACGCGGTCGTCGTACGGCGTGTGTGTCCACCGTCGCGGCGCCCCCCGGTGCGCGCCGGGGCTCGAACCACCTGGGACATTTCCATATGCACACGAATACGAAGATGACGAACACGCAGGACACGCAGGACACGGAGAACACGGAGAACACGGAGAACACGATGAGGACGAGGAAGGCGAGGAAGACCTACGCGGTCGGTGCCCTGCTCGTCGCGGCCGTCCTCGGGCTCTCCGCCTGCGGCAGCGAGGACGCGTCCACGACGGCCGTCGCCGAGGTCTCCGAGACCGGGCCGACCAAGGCGTCCACGGTTCTCGACCGGCCGTTCGTCAAGCCGGACCTGGTGCTCACCGACACCCAGGGCAAGTCGTACGACCTCCGCAAGGAGACCGAGGGCAAGCCGACGTTGATCTACTTCGGCTACACCAACTGCCCCGACGTGTGCCCGCTGACCATGAACAACATCGCGGTCGCGAAGAAGGAGGTCTCGAGGAAGCTGCCGAAGTCGGAGCTGGCGGACCTCCGGATCGTCTTCGTCACCACCGACCCGGAGCGGGACACCCCGGCAGAGCTCCGCAAGTGGCTCAAGGGCATCGACCCCGAGATCGTCGGTCTGACCGGCGACTTCAACAAGATCCAGGCCGGTGCGCTCAAGCTCGGCATCTCCATCGCCCCGCCGACCAAGGACGAGAACGGCAAGCCCGTCTCGGAGCACGGCACCCAGGTCATCGCGTTCTCGCCGAAGACCGACGGGGGCTATGTGTTGTACGACAAGAGCGCGACCGTGCAGGACTACGAGAAGGACCTGCCGAAGCTGCTCAAGGGCGCGAAGCCGTGAGGGTGCGTGCGGCGAGGGTCGCTGTGCGCGTGACCGGTGGAATCGTGGCCGGCGGGCTCGCGCTGACCGGGTGCGGCTCGTCGGGCTCCTCCGGCTCCTCCGCGGCCGAGCTGTCCGTGAAGGCGGCGTACATGCCGCAGCCGGTCACCGACTCCATGGCGGCCGGATACCTCGTCATCGAGAACAAGGGCGGCCGGGCGGACGAGCTCACCTCCGTGACCAGCGACCTCGCTCAGGAGGTCACCGTCCACGAGACGGCCGGGCAGGCGATGAAGCAGGTCTCGGCGCTGAAGGTGCCCGCCGGTGGTGAACTCGTCCTCCAGAGCGGCGGAAACCACCTGATGTTCGAGAACCTGAAGCGCAAGCCGAAGGAAGGCGAGACGGTGTCCCTGCGGTTGCACTTCACCAAGTCCAAGGCCATCACGGTCGAGATGCCCGTGAAGTCGGCGACGTACCAGCCGACGACCGGTCACTGAGGGAGGGAACCCCGTTGAGGCCCTTGAACGGGTTGCGGCCGTCGCGCCGGCCGAGACCGTCCAGCGAGGTACGGCGGTCCGGGGTCGCGAGGCGGCCGGAGGGCGTGCGGCGGTCCAGAGCGGCCTGGCGGTCGCGGGGCATGCGGCGGTCCGGTGCCGCGAGGCGGCCGGCCGGTGGTACTGCGCCGTCGTCGAACCGGCTGAGGGCGTTGCTTCTGCTGCTGCTCGCCACGGTCACGGCGGTGCTCGCCGGTGCCGTGCCGGTCTCCGCGCACGCCGCGCTCACCGGCAGCGACCCGCAGCAGGGGTCGGTGGTCCAGGAGGCACCGTCCCAGATCTCGCTCACCTTCTCCGAGAAGGTCGCGACGTCCGACGGCTCGGTGCGCGTGTACGACCCCAAGGGCAAGCAGGTCGACACCGGTGACGTCGTCGACCTGGGCGGCAACAGCTACGGGGTGAAGCTGCGCCCCGGACAACCCGACGGCACCTTCACCGTCACCTACCAGGTGGTCTCGGCGGACAGCCATCCCGTCTCCGGCGCCTTCACCTTCTCCGTGGGGGCACCCTCGAAGACGACGGTCCCCGTGCCGGGCCAGGAGGCCGGCGGCGGAGTCGTCGGTGGGCTCTACGGGTTCGCTCGCTATCTGTCGTACGCCGGTTTCATCCTGCTGGTCGGTGGTGCCGCGTTCGTCCTGGCCTGCTGGCAGCGCGGCGCCGGGGTACGGCCCGTGCAGCGGCTCGTGGTCTCCGGGTGGCTCACGCTCGCCGTGGCCACCCTCGCCATGCTGCTCCTGCGCGGCTCGTACACCGGCTCCGGCAAGCTCGGCGACATCTTCGACATGGACCTGCTGAGCGATGTCCTCCAGACGAAGACGGGCGCCGCCCTCATCTCCCGTCTGCTGCTGCTCGCCGCGGCGGCCCTCTTCATCGCGGTCCTCTTCGGCGCGTACGCCCGGCGGGACGAGGAGAACGACGACGAGAACGACGACGAGGGCGTCAAGGACGTCGAGGAGAGCGAAGGAGCAGAAGAGGGCGAGGAGGGTGTCGAGGAGGGCGTCGAGGAGGGCGTCCGGGAGGCGGACGTCACGAAGGGTGTGGGTTCCGAGGACGACGACGAGCCCTCCGAGGCCGACGACGGCTCCTACCAGCGGGACCTCACCTTCGGGCTGGCCATCGGTGGTGGCGTCGTCGCCGCCGGGCTCGCCGCGAGCTGGGCGATGGCCGAGCACGCCTCGACCGGTCTTCAGGCGGGCCTCGCGATGCCGCTCGACATCCTCCACCTGCTGGCGGTCGCCGCCTGGCTGGGCGGTCTGGCGACGCTGCTCGTCGCGCTGTTCCGGGCCCCCGCCGACGCGCAGATCGAGACCGCGGCCGTACGCCGGTTCTCGCGGGTCGCGTTCGGCAGCGTGCTGGTGCTGACGGCCACCGGGATCTACCAGTCCTGGCGGCAGGTGGGCACCTGGTCGGCGCTGACGGGCACGTCGTACGGGCAGTTGCTGCTCGTGAAGATCGGCCTGGTCGCCGTGCTGGTCGGCATCGCGTGGATCTCCCGCCGGTGGACCGCCCAGTTGGTGGAGGCACCGGCGCCGACGGAGGAGGACCGCGAGAAGGCCACGGGCGATGCGGTCGACGATGGCGCAGGCGCAGGCGCGGGTACCGCCGGTGCCAGCGATGGCGCGGGTACCGCCGGTGCCGGCGCAGGCGCAAGTACCACCGGCGATGACGCGGGCGAAGGCGCGGGTGTCGGCGGCGATGACGGTCGCGGCGACCC
>NZ_LIQX01000368.1 GCF_001418475.1 Streptomyces ossamyceticus
CGGAGGAGTCCTTCCGTATCGCCGAGGCCTGGGTCTACGGCGACTCCGGTACCGGGATCCGCTCCGGGGCGGACGCGGAGGCGGGGGAGGAGCTCGCGCGGTGGGAGTTCCTGGAGTGGGGCGAGTGCACGGACCAGGTGACGGCGTTCGCGTTCCCTGACGGAGACCAGGTGCACCTGGCCTGTCGGGTACGGGACGGAGGCGGCCAGGCTCGTGGCACCGAGGCCCGGTGCGGCCCGAGGGGGGTGTCGATGAGCCGGACGGCGCTCGTCGCGACACTGGAACACTCCCTCGCCGCAGCCGAACGCGAGTGGGCCGCCCGGCTGNNCTGACCTGACCTGACCTGACCGTGCCGGAGCCGCCGACAGCCGGGCGCGGGGAAATTCCTTCGCGGCACGCGCCTACCGGATGGCAGGGTGCGGCGCATGGCACCCCAGTACCAGGTCCGCGCGGACCACGACGCCGACACGATCGTGGTCTACCAGGCGTACGCGCCTGCGATAGCCGACGCGGCGCTACGAGCGGGCCGCTTCGTCACGCCGTTCTCGTTCCACAGAATGACGTGGATCAAGCCGTCGTTCCTGTGGCTCATGCATCGCAGCAACTGGGCCCGCAAACCCGGTCAGGAGCGCGTGCTCGCTGTGCGAATGACCCGCCAGGGCTGGGAGGAGGCCCTGTCGCGGGCCGTGCTCACGACCGCGGATCCGGCAGCCGTGGCCCGGGCTGCCGTGCATGTCCAGTGGGACCCGGAACGCTCGCTGCGTGGAGCCGCGTTGAACCACTACAGCATCCAGGTCGGCATCGGCCGCGATCTGATCCGCGCCTTCACGGACGACTGGATCGTCGGCCTCACCGACCTCACCCCCCAGGTCCGCAGGGCGGCGGCCCTGACCCGGACCGGCCACGCCGCCCGGGCGCAGCGGCTGATTCCCGCGGAGCGGCCGCACCCGCTCCCTCAGGAGCTGGCGAACCTTCTGTCGCCGGGGGCATGACATAACCGGTGACCTCGACGAAGACGAAGGGGCGGGCCGCGTTTCTGGCCGGGGTGGGACGTGGAGGCGTCCCACCCCGGCCGGGTGTCATCGGATGCGTTTCGCCGGTTTGGTTGCGGCGTTGAGCAGGTACTCCAGGGGGCCTCGCCGGAAGAAGTGGGACCAGACGGCCGCGAACACGGTGGCTCCGAGGACGAACGCGAGCAGCGGCAACCAGGACGTCTGGGTGCCGGTCCCCGCGGGCACGGCCAGCGCGGACTGGGCGAGGAAGTGGCCGACGTAGGCGGTCAGGGACATGGTGCCGACAGCGATGACCGGTTTCGCCAGACGGCGCAGCCGCGGCAGCCGGTCCATCGCCACCGTCGCGCCCACGATCACGAGGATCGCGACGCCCACGCTGCCGATGATGTCGAACGTGGTGCCGCTGTGCGGCCCGGCGGTCAGGAGCATCGACGCCGACATGTCGGGGAACGAGCCGCCGCCGGACGGCATCGAAGCGCTGTCGAGTGGCATCGAACCGGAGCCGCCGGACGACGACCCGTCCTCCGCGAGGCTCCGCAGCGCGCCCGGGCCGGCCAGCAGCAGGGACATGCCGTAGGCGGCCGCGGTGAGGGCGGCACCGAGCGCGGCCAGGCGCCGCCGGACAGTGCCGGAGGACAGGTCGAGACGGCCCAGTGCCATGCCCGCGATCACGAACGACATCCACGTGAGCGCCGGGTAGAAGCCGGTGAGCAGCAGATCGAGGGCGCCGACCTCGCTGAGTCGGCGGAGCGGGTCGTAGGTGTTGATGCTCTCCTGGACCGAAGGACTCAGCAGCGAGGTCAGGACGAACGCCAGTTGCGGCGTGACCAGGGCGAACGCGGCCGCGACGAGGGCGAGGGCCTTGGCGCTCAGTCGCACCAGGGGCAGGGCGAGGAGGAAGTAGACCCCGTAGAAGCCGAGGATGATCACGCCCCCGTACTCCACGGCCATGGCGGTGCCCAGGGCCAGCAGGATCACGGCGCGGATCGCGATGCGGGCCTTCGCCTGCCGGCCGGCCAGGCCGGTCTTCGGCTCACGGCGGCCGGCGAGCAGCATCAGGGAGAATCCGGCGAGGGTGGCGAAGAGGACCGAGGAGTGGCCGTCCGCCATGTACCGGATCCAGCTGGCCGGGCCGTGCGTGGCCGACAGCGGGGGCCCGATGTGCACGACGTACATGCCGAACACCGCCAGCGCACGGGCCAGGTCCACCCCGACGAGGCGTCCCGTCGAAGGGCCGGCCGGGGCCGGTACGGCGGACTCGGGGGAGGAGGGCCGGTGCTGGGGAGGTGCGTCCTCCCGCGGAATCGGCGTCTCCTGCGGTGGCTGTGTCTGTGTCATACGTCAGACCCTCGCGGGGCGGCCGCAGGGCGGACCATCCGGCAGGCTTCGGGATCGCCCCTGCCGACCGGTGGGTG
>NZ_LIQX01000369.1 GCF_001418475.1 Streptomyces ossamyceticus
GCCGAGCGCGGTCCTCCCCAGACCCTCGCGCTCGGCATCCTTCACCGCATTCGCTCACTTCCGCGTCCCTGGGACGCGGTCGCACGGGGGGCTTTGGCATGACCTGTACACGCTGTCGGCAGTTCGACGCGGCACCGGGCGGAGAACTCTGCCGGGCCTGCGAGGCCGAGGACCTGCACCCGGACGTGGGCCCGAGCCTGCCGCAGGCCCCGCCGGTCCCGCACGCCGCCGGGGCGCCGCAGTTCGGTCCGGGGGCCCCGGCATCCTGGCTGCGGTCGCCGGTGGGCCTCGGGCGGGCCCTGGCGATCCTGCTCGGCGTGGTCGCCCTCACGGACCTGGTCGCCGTGTGGGCGGACGTCACGATGCTCGACGTCCTCGGCCGGATGGCGGACGGCGCGTACGGGTCGGCGATCGAGGCCGACGCGGACCGGGCCGATCAGCTGTACGCCATGACCGGTACGGCCCAGTCCGTCGCGTTCCTCGCCACCGTGGTCGTATTCCTCGTCTGGTTCCACCGGGTGCGCGTCAACGCCGAGGTGTTCGAGCCGTTCGGCCACAGCAAGAAGCGGGGCTGGGCGATCGGCGGGTGGTTCGTGCCCGTCGTGAACCTCTGGTTCCCGCGCCGGATCGCGATCGACGCGTGGGACGCGAGCAGTCCCTGGGCGAAGCCCCGGTCGCACGGGCTCGTCAACGCCTGGTGGACGTTCTGGCTCATCGGCAACGTCGTGAGCCAGGCCGGCACCCGGGCCTACGCGAGGGCCGTGACGGCGGACGAGCTCCACTCGGCCACGCAGGTGGTGCTGTTCGCCGACGCCTTCGAGATCCTGAGCGCCGGGCTCGCCGTCCTCTTCGTCCTCACGCTCACCCGGATGCAGGACGACAAGGCCCGCAGCGGACCGCGCGCACCGGAGTCGGAACCGGTGACGGCCTGACAGCTGCCGTCGGCGGCTTCGGGTCATCGTGCGGATTGCCCGATTCCGGGGGCGGACCGCCGTGCGGCTGTGGTGTATTCCCGACATGGGGTACTGGGGGTACTACGTCGTGGCTCGCAGTGAGCGGCCGCTCAAGGAGCTGGACGCGCTGGCGGGGGCGCGGGGGATGACGCTGCGTACGGCGGCGGCCGAGGGGTGGCAGGTCTGGGCCTGTCCGAGAGGCGTCGGCGGCGCGGCGGGCGACGGCGGAGACGGCGGCGGTGGTGGTGACGGTGACGTCGGGGACGTCGGGGACATGAACACGCTGGCGCGGGAGACGGGTTCGCCCGCGCTGTTCGGCTACGTCATGGACAGCGACTGCGTCGTGGTGGAGGCCGCCGCGCCGGAGAGCGGGGCGTGGACGACCTGTCTGGCGCGGACGGCCATGGCCGACTACCTCGGGGACAGCGGCCAAGGGCTCACCGTCGACGACTACTTCCTCGAACCGCGTGACGCCGCCGAGCGGGCCGTGGCCTGGGCGGCGGAGGCGGGGCGGGTCGCCGCGGAGGAGGCGCTGGCCGACGTACTGGCCTCGGAGCCTGGACCGGTGGACCCTCTGGCTGAAAATATCCTCTTCCGGTTGCTCGACCGGCTCGGGGTCGTCCCGCTGTGACACTCCCGGGCCGTTGCACGCAGTAAGGGGAAGTGCGGGTTCCGTTAACGGTCCTGGGGGGAACGCCGGGAAGTTCTGCGATGCGGAGCCCTGTCGAGCGAGGACGAGCAGGATCGAGGGAGGCGTGATGAGCCTGGTGGAGCTGATCGCCCAGGCCGACGAACGCGGTCTGGCGGCAAGCGGACTGGCTTGTTTGGACCGTTGCGTACCGCTTCTCGGCGGGGACGACGAGGTCCTGCGCCCGCTGTGGGCGGGACTGGTGGACGACGGGGACGGCTGGGGCGAACGGGTCGCGAAGATACGCGGTGAACTGGAGGCCGCCACCACTTCCGACGGCACCGCTCCGGACGGCACCGACGAGGCGGAGGGCGTCGTCGGGCTCGCCCGTCGCATGCTCGACGCGGTGCCCGACGAACGGTCCGGCGCGGGGCTGCGCGAGTGGGCGGAGGTGTGCTCCGTCGCCGCGCTGCGCATCCATCAGCTGCTCGACCCGCTGGACCGCGGCGGAACGGAGGCCGTCGACGCGTGCCGGGAGGGGCGCACCGACGGCGCGTCACATCTCGTCGCCGCCGAACTCCGGCGCCAGGTCGTCGTCCTGGAGCTGATCGCCGGACACGGCGCAGGGGCCGTCCGGCAGGCGCTCGACGTCTCCACGGAGGGACGACGCATCCTGCGCGCGGTCGTGTCGCGCCGGGCACGCGGGGTACGCGGCTGAGGGCGCGCAACCGACGAGGGGGACGGGGCGGGGGCTGGAGGCCTGGCTCTTATACACATGT
>NZ_LIQX01000037.1 GCF_001418475.1 Streptomyces ossamyceticus
GGCCCGGGTCCAGCGCCACCAGCGCCGCCGCCGAGTTCAGCAGCACCGCGTCGCGGACCGGGCCCGTCTCCCCCGCCAGCAGGCGTCGTGCGACGTCCGCGTTGTAGGACGCGTCGGCGCCCCGCAGCGCGGACACCGGCACCAGTTCCAGGCCCACGTCCCGCGGATCGAACGTCTCCTCCGTCACCTTGCCCTCGCGGACGACCCACACCCGCGACGTCGCCGTGGTCGTCAGCTCGTCCAGCCCGTCGTCGCCACGGAACACCAGCGACGAGTTGCCGCGCTCGGCGAAGACACCCGCCATGATGGGCGCCATACGGGGGTCCGCGACGCCTACCGCCTGGGCCCGCACCTTCGCCGGGTTCGCCAGCGGCCCGAGCGCGTTGAACACCGTACGGATGCCCAACTGCCCGCGCGCGGCGGCCACATGACGCAGCGCCGGGTGGAACTTCACCGCGAAGCAGAAGGTGATGCCCGCTTCCTCGGCGACCTCCGCGACCCGCTGCGGGGTCAGCTCCAGATTGACGCCGAGCTTCTCCAGTACGTCGGACGCGCCGGAGGCCGAGGACGCGGCGCGGTTGCCGTGCTTGACGACCTTGGCGCCCGTACCGGCGACGACGATCGACGACATCGTGGAGATGTTGACCGTCTTGGCGCCGTCGCCGCCCGTACCGACGATGTCGACGGTCCGCCCCGACACCTCGATCACCTTGGCGTGCTCGTACAGCGCCCGCACCAGCCCGGTGATCTCGTCGACGGTCTCGCCCTTGGCCCGCAGCGCCACCACGAACCCGGCGATCTGCGCGTCCGTCGCCTCACCGCGCATGATCTGGTCCATCGCCCAGAACGTGGCGCCGGCGTCCTGGTCCTGCCCGGCGAGGAGCGCGTTCAGCACCTGGGGCCAGGAACGGTCCGCCGCGGTGTCGCCTCCGGCGGGGGTCACAGCGCTCATCAGCCGCTCCTGGTGGTCGTAGCCGCGGGGACGGTCACCGCCCGCGGACGCGAGGTCATCGATGCTTCTCACCCTATCCAGCTCCGAGCACGGCGAAGCGGGGGATCAGTGGTGGCCGTGGCCGCTCGTGATCTCCTTGTACTCCTCGACGCTGGGCTTGAGGATCTGGTTGTCCTCGCCGTAGTAGCCCTTGCTCAGCTTGGCCCGCAGCTTCTCGCGACGCGTGATCTTGCGGGTGACGCCGTTCTCGTCGACCGCGGGACCGATCTCGGCCGGCTTGTACTGCTCGTGGGCCGTGAGCGTGTGCAGCTGCTCCTGGCTGAGCGGCTCGTGGACCTCGATGAACTCACCGTGCGGCAGGCGCTTGATGATGCCGGTCTCGCGACCGTGCAGGATCTTGTCCTTGTCGCGGCGCTGGAGGCCGAGGCAGATGCGCTTGGTGACGATGAACGCGAGGACCGGGGCCACGAAGAACGCGATCCGGACGAACCAGGTGATGGCGTTGATCGACAGGTGGAAGTGGGTCGCCCAGAGGTCGTTTCCACCACCGATCAGCAGAACCATGTACCAGGTGATCCACGCGACGCCGAAGGCCGTACGGGTCGGGGCGTTGCGCGGGCGGTCCAGGATGTGGTGCTCGCGCTTGTCGCCGGTGACCCAGGACTCGATGAACGGGTAGACCGCGATCGCGACCAGGACCAGCGGGAAGATCACCAGCGGGATGAACACACCCAGGACGAGCGTGTGACCCCAGAAGTTGATCTCCCAGCCCGGCATCACACGGATCAGGCCCTCGGAGAAGCCCATGTACCAGTCGGGCTGGGCGCCGGTCGACACCTGGTCCGGACGGTAGGGACCCATCGTCCAGATCGGGTTGATCGTGGCGATCGCCGAGATGACCGCGATGACACCGAAGACCAGGAAGAAGAAGCCTCCGGCCTTGGCCATGTACACGGGCAGCAGCGGCATGCCGACGACGTTGTTGTTCGTCTTTCCGGGGCCCGCGAACTGCGTGTGCTTGTGGTAGAAGACCAGGATCAGGTGCGCCACCAGCAGGCCCAGCATGATGCCGGGCAGCAGCAGCACGTGTACCGAGTAGAACCGGGCCACGAAGTCGCCGCCGGGGAACTCCCCGCCGAAGAGGAAGAACGACAGGTACGTGCCGACGATCGGCACGGACAGGACCGCGCCCTCCATGAAGCGGACACCGGTGCCGGAGAGCAGGTCGTCCGGGAGCGAGTAACCGGTGAAGCCGGTGAACATGCCCAGGACGAACAGCAGGAAGCCGAACAGCCAGTTGACCTCACGCGGCTTGCGGAACGCGCCGGTGAAGAACACGCGCATCATGTGCACGAACATGCCGGCGAGGAAGACCAACGCGGCCCAGTGGTGGATCTGCCGGATCAGCAGACCACCGCGCACCTCGAACGAGATGTGCATGGTCGAGTTGAACGCCTCGGACATCAGCTGGCCCTGCAGCGGGACGTACGGGCCGTGGTACTCCACCTCGTTCATCGACGGGTGGAAGAACAACGTCAGGTACACACCCGTGAGGATGATGATGATGAAGCTGTAGAGGCAGACCTCACCCAACATGAACGACCAGTGGTCGGGGAAGATCTTGCGCATGTTGGCCTTGGCCAGGGAGTAGATCCCGAGCCGGCCGTCGGCCCAGTCGGCGACGCGCTCGCCGGCCGGTGCCTTCCCACGCTTGTCGCGTGCGTCGGTGGTGGTTGCAGTGCTCATCCGCGCTCCCAGAAGGCAGGACCGACGGGCTCTTCGAAGTCGCTCAGGGCTTCGAGGTAGCCGTCTTCGCCGACGGTGATCCGCAGCTGCGGCAGGGCGTGACCCGCGGGACCGAAGATCACCTGGCCCGCGTCGGCGAGGTCGAAGGTGGACTGGTGGCAGGGGCAGAGCACGTGGTGCGTCTGCTGCTCGTACAGGGAGATCGGGCAACCGACGTGGGTGCAGATCTTCGAGTAGGCCAGGATGCCCTCGTGACCCCACTCCAGTGACTTCTTGGACTTGATGTTGTCCGGCTGGATCCGGACGATCATCAGGGCGTCCTTGGCGATGTTCTTCTGGAAGTCGTGGTCTTCCTCGCTCAGGCCGTCCGGCATGGCGAAGGTCAGCGACCCGACCGCGACGTCCGCGGGACGCAGCGGCTCACCCGTGTTCATGTTGACGAGCTTCTTGCCCTTGGCCCAGGTGGTGTGCCGCAGCTTGGTGCCGGGCAGCGGACCGAGGTCGCGCAGCAGGACGACACCGGCGAGCGGGACCATCGCCATCGCGCCGAGCATCGTGTTGCGCACCAGCTTGCGCCGGCCGATGCCCGACTCGGCGGCACCCTCCTTGAAGTCCGCGTGGACCTTCGCGCGGACCTCGGGTGAGGCCTCGATCGGGTGACGCTCGTCGGCGACCTCCACATCGGACATCAGGGTGCGGGCCCAGTGGACCGCGCCCGCGCCGATGCAGAACAGAGCCAGGCCCAGCGTGCCGCCCAGCGCGAAGTTCAGCGCGCTGATGTGCCCGATCGGCCAGACGTAGATCGACCGGTCGACGGGGATCGCGACATACGAGGCGATGAACGCGATGGTGGACAGCATCGACACCGTGAACAGCAGGGCGACCGTGCGCTCGGACCGCTTGGCGGCCCGCTCGTCGATGTCCTGGATCCGGTGCTCGTGGGGCGGGAGGCCGGGGTCCGCGAAGGGGTTCTCCTCGTCCGCGACCTTCACCGCGCCGTGCGCGTCGCCCTGCTCAGCAGGCAGGTTCTCTTCTGGAATGTCTTGGCTACTCATGACTTCTTGGCCTTTGCGGTCCGAGCGGCGACCCACACGGCGACAGCGATCAGCGTGCCGAGACCGAAGACCCAGCCGAACAGGCCCTCGCTGACGGGACCGAGTCCGCCGAGGCTGAGGCCACCGGGCTCCACGGTGTCATCGCTGTTGACCGCTTCGAGGTACGCGATGATGTCCTTCTTGTTCTCCTCCGACAGCGTGGTGTCGGGGAAGGACGGCATGTTCTGCGGGCCGGTCTGCATGGCCTCGTAGATGTGCTTCGGGTCGACACCCTCAAGGCTCGGCGCGTACTTGCCCTCGGACAGCGCACCGCCCTTGCCGGTGAAGTTGTGGCACTGAGCGCAGTTCGTCCGGAACAGCTCGCCGCCCTCGGCGATGTCCGCGCCCTCGGGGTTGTACGCGTTCTCGGTCGGGATCTCGGGACCGGCGCCCAGCGAGGCGATGTACGCCGCGAGCTGGTCGATCTGGGCCTGCGAGTAGATGTTCTTCTTCTTCGGGACCTGCGCGCCGGGCTGCTGCGCCGGCATACGGCCCGAGCCGACCTGGAAGTCGACGGCCGCCGCGCCCACGCCCACCAGGCTCGGCCCGTCGGAGGTGCCCTCGCCGCCCTTGCCGTGGCAGCTTGCGCAGCCCACCAAGTAGAGCTTCTTGCCCTCCTCGATGGTGAGGGTCTGGGCGGTTTCATCGGCCTGCGCCTTGTCCGCGGGCGCGAAGGCGGTGTACAGCCCCCCGGTGGCCGCCAGCGCGATGAGTAGGACGACGACCGCCGCCAGCGGATGGCGTCGTCGTGCGGAGAGCTTTTTCACGGATTACCCCGGTGTCAGGATCTTCTGCGTCGGTGCTTCTGGAAGGGTCGTTCTCGGGATCGAGGCGGGCGTACGGTCCGCCCGGCTCGTCCGCCCGATTACTTGATCATGTAGATCGTGGCGAAGAGGCCGATCCAGACGACATCGACGAAGTGCCAGTAGTAGGACACGACGATGGCTGCGGTCGCCTGCTCGTGGGTGAACCTCTTGGCCGCGTAGGTGCGCCCGAGGACCAGCAGGAAGGCGATGAGGCCGCCCGTCACGTGCAGGCCGTGGAAGCCGGTGGTCAGGTAGAAGACCGAGCCGTACGGGTCGGACGAGAGCGACAGGCCCTCGTGCTTGACCAGCTCGGTGTACTCGAAGACCTGACCGCCGATGAAGATCGCACCCATCACGAACGTGACGATGAACCACATCCGGAGCTTCTTCACGTCCCCGCGCTCGGCGGCGAACACGCCGAGCTGGCAGGTCAGGGAGGAGAGCACCAGGATCGTGGTGTTGGTCGCCGAGAACGGGAAGTTCAGGGTGTCGGCCTTCTCGGCCCAGAACGTCGGACCCGTCACCGATCGCAGGGTGAAGTACATCGCGAAGAGGGCCGCGAAGAACATCAGCTCGGAACTCAGCCAGATGATGGTTCCGACGCTGGTGAGGTTCGGCCGGTTGACCGACGGGTGCGCGTGCCCGGTATCTACTGTCGTTGCTGTCGCCACGACCGACATTATGTCGGTCGCTTATCCCGCCCTCACTCCGGGGGGTGCCGTTCGGAGTGTTGCTCCCTTCCGTACCGGTGTTGACGTGGTGTTCAAGGGAGTAGCATCCGCGCATCGGTCCCTGTCCGTACGACGTCTGAATCTTCTGCGTAACGGAGGAACAATGCGCCCGACCGCCACGGTGCTGGTGTACAGCGACGACTCCAACACCCGTGAACAAGTACGGCTGGCGACCGGCCGGCGCCCCGCCTCGGACGTCCCGTTCGTGGAGTTCCTCGAGTGCGCGACCCCGGCGGCCGTCGTGAAGGAGCTGGACAAGGGCGGTATCGATGTCTGCGTCCTCGACGGTGAGGCCGTGCCCATGGGGGGCATGGGCCTGTGCCGGCAGATCAAGGACGAGGTCTTCGAGTGCCCGCCGGTGCTGCTGCTGATCGGCCGGCCTCAGGACGCGTGGCTGGCGACGTGGAGCCGCGCGGACGGGGCGGTGACGCTGCCGGTGGACCCGGTGGAGTTCGCGTCGGCGCTGGCGTCCCTGCTGCGTGGGAAGCGGGCGCTGAGCGCCTAGGCCGTACCCGTCCGCGCCCCTGAGGGGGCGCGGCCCTTCCCTCACGCCGATTCGGGGCGCAGTCGGGCCTGGACCTCGGAGCGGGGTGCCTGCTTGGTGCCGGCCGTGAGGGCGCTGCCCTCGCGCCACTTCTGCCAGTCGAGGTTCCAGTCGCCGAAGCCGTTGCCGAAGGGGGCCATGGTGTCGCCGGCGGAGTTGACGACCTTGACGATGTCGCCCTCGTTGATCGTGTCGTAGAACCACTCGGCGTTGGCGCTGCTCATGCCGGTGCAGCCGTGGCTGACGTTGGCGTAGCCCTGGGAGCCGGTGGACCAGGGGGCGGCGTGGACGTACTCGCCGCTGTTGGTGACCCTGACGGAGTTGTGGACGACCAGGTCGTAGAAGTCCGACGCACCTATGCTGGCGCTGGTCATGCGCACGGTGCCTTCCTTGGCCAGGACGACCTTGACCCCGTTGCGGGTGTCGTAGCCGGGCATCCCCGTGGTGACCGGGATCTCCTTGATGACCTTGTCGTTCTTGTAGACGGTCATCCGGTGCGCGGCGGCGTCCGTGACAGCGACGATCTTGTCGCCGGTGGTGAGCGTCAGGGGGTCGGCCTTGCCGCCCCAGAGACGGTCACCGATCTTTATGCCGTCCAGGTTGCTGCGGACCTTGATGGTCGCGCCCGCGGGCCAGTACTCCTTGGGCCGGTAGTGGAGCTTCTTGTCGTCCACCCAGTGCCAGGCGCCTTCCGTGGCGGGCGTGGACTCCACCTTGAGCGCGCGTTCGACGACTGCCCTGGCCGCCTTGTCCTTGACGGCCCTGCTGAGTTCGGCGGTGACGGGCTGGCCGACGCCGTACTTGCCGCCCTTGGGCCCGAAGGTGACGGTCAGGCGCTTCTTGGCGAGCGGCCGCCCGGTGTCGAAGGTCCGCTCCTCGCGGCCGGGGGCGCCGTCGTCGTCCTCGGTGCTCACGCGGACCGTGTAGCGGGCGTTGGCGGCGAGCGGTGAGGTGGAGTGCCAGCGGCTGCCGTCGGCGGAGAGTTCGCCCGCCACGTAGCGTCCTGCGGCGTCCACGGCGGTGACGTCGGTGATGCGTCCGTCGTCCTCGGCGGTGACTTCCAGGGGCTTGTCCGGGTCGGCCTTCTCGCCGTCGCCGGAGGGGGTGTTGAAGGAGACCTGGTCGGCCGCGTCGTACGGCTTGCCCGAGAGCGGGTGCCCGCCGGAACCACAGGCGGTGACGCCCGCTCCCAGCGAGACGACCAGCAGGGTGCAGCTGACGACCGTGCGGTTTCGCGGTGTAGTGCTCATGGCTTCAACGTAGGAACGGCCGTCGGGCGCGGCGCGCCGAGTGGGCCGAGTGAGGGACATTCGGCGTGGCAAACGAGGGAAGCCCGGACCTCCTGTCGGAGTGTCCGGGCTTCCGCCGCTCAGCGCGTGTTACTGGTTCTGGTTCTCTCCGCGGTAGTACTCGAAGACCCAGCCCCACAGGCCGACCAGGATGACCGGCAGGGCGAAGTACAGCAGCCACCAGCCGAAGACCACGCCCAGGAAGGCGAGCGCGCCACCGATGCCGAGGGAGAGCGGCTGCCAGCTGTGCGGGCTGAAGAAGCCCAGCTCGCCCGCGTCGTCCGCGACGTCGGCCTCCTTGTCGTCCTGTGCGCCCACGTCGACCCGCCGGGCCGTGAAGGCCAGGTAGTAGCCGACCATGATGCACAGGCCGAAGGCCAGGAAGAGCGCCGTGGTACCGGCCGGCTCCTTCGACCACACGCCATAGACGATCGCCATGGCGAGGACGAAGACGCTCAGCCAGATGAACATCTTGCCCTGGATCTTCACTTGCCGGCCTCCTTGCCGCTGCCGCTGCCCGCGAGCTCGTTGGCGCGGGGAGCGCCGTGCGCGAGCTGCTCGAGCGCGGCGATCTCCGGGTGGTGCAGGTCGAACGCCGGGGATTCGCTGCGGATCCGCGGCAGGGTGAGGAAGTTGTGCCGCGGCGGCGGGCAGGAGGTCGCCCACTCCAGGGAACGGCCGTAGCCCCACGGGTCGTCGACGCCGACGGGCTTGCCGTACTTGGCCGTCTTCCACACGTTGTAGAGGAACGGCAGGATCGACAGGCCGAGCACGAAGGAGCTGATCGTCGAGATCGTGTTCAGGGCGGTGAAGCCGTCGGCCGCCAGGTAGTCGGCGTAACGACGCGGCATGCCCTCGGCGCCCAGCCAGTGCTGGACGAGGAACGTGCCGTGGAAGCCGATGAACAGCGTCCAGAACGTGATCTTGCCGAGGCGCTCGTCGAGCATCTTGCCCGTCCACTTCGGCCACCAGAAGTGGAAGCCGGAGAACATCGCGAAGACGACGGTGCCGAACACCACGTAGTGGAAGTGCGCCACCACGAAGTACGAGTCGGAGACGTGGAAGTCCATCGGGGGCGACGCCAGGATGACACCGGTCAGACCACCGAAGGTGAAGGTGATCAGGAAGCCGGTCGCCCAGAGCATCGGGGTCTCGAAGGACAGCGAGCCCTTCCACATCGTTCCGATCCAGTTGAAGAACTTCACGCCGGTCGGTACGGCGATGAGGAACGTCATGAAGGAGAAGAACGGGAGGAGCACGCCACCGGTGACGTACATGTGGTGCGCCCACACCGTGACCGAGAGGCCGGCGATCGCGATGGTCGCGCCGATCAGGCCCATGTAGCCGAACATCGGCTTGCGGGAGAAGACCGGGATGACCTCGGAGATGATGCCGAAGAACGGCAGGGCGATGATGTACACCTCTGGATGGCCGAAGAACCAGAAGAGGTGCTGCCAGAGCAGTGCGCCGCCGTTGGCCGCGTCGAAGACGTGGGCCCCGAACTTGCGGTCCGCCTCCAGGGCGAACAGCGCGGCCGCGAGGACCGGGAAGGCGAGCAGGACCAGGACACCGGTCAGCAGCACGTTCCAGGTGAAGATCGGCATGCGGAACATGGTCATGCCCGGTGCGCGCATGCAGATGATCGTGGTGATGAAGTTGACCGAGCCGAGGATCGTGCCGAAGCCGGAGAAGGCCAGACCCATGATCCACATGTCGGCACCGACACCCGGGCTGCGGACCGCGTCCGACAGCGGGGAGTAGGCGAACCAGCCGAAGTCGGCCGCACCCTGCGGGGTGAGGAAGCCGGCCACCGCGATCAGCGAGCCGAAGAGGTACAGCCAGTACGCGAACATGTTCAGCCGCGGGAACGCCACGTCGGGCGCGCCGATCTGCAGCGGCATGATCCAGTTGGCGAATCCGGCGAACAGCGGCGTCGCGAACATCAGCAGCATGATCGTGCCGTGCATCGTGAACGCCTGGTTGAACTGCTCGTTCGACATGATCTGCGTGCCCGGACGGGCCAGCTCGGCGCGCATGAGGAGCGCCATGACGCCGCCGATGCAGAAGAACGCGAACGACGTGACCAGGTAGAGCGTGCCGATCGTCTTGTGGTCGGTGGTCGTCAGCCACTTGACGACGACCTCACCGCGGCGCTGGCGCCGGACGGGCAGCTCGTCCTCGTAGTGGGACCCCGCCGCCGCGGCACCCTGAGGTTCGTTGAGGATGCTCACAGTTGGTTCGTCTCCCGGTTCTTCTCGTGCTTCGTCTGCTCAATACCGGCCGGGACGTAACCGGTCTGGCCCTGCTCCGCGAGCTCCTTGAGGTGCTGCTCGTAGCGCTCGGGGGAGACGACCTTGACGTTGAAGAGCATCCGCGAGTGGTCCACACCGCACAGCTCGGCGCACTTGCCCAGGAAGGTGCCCTCCTGGTTGGGGGTCACCTGGAAGGCGTTGGTGTGGCCCGGGATGACGTCCTGCTTCATCAGGAACGGCACCACCCAGAAGGAGTGGATGACGTCACGCGAGGTGAGGACGAAGCGGACCGTCTTGCCCTTGGGGAGCCAGAGGGTCGGGCCGGGGTTGCCGGTCTGCGGGTTCTTGTCACCGGGGATACCGCAGGTGTAGACGCCGCCGGCGTTGGCCGGGAAGTCCTTCTTGTACCGGTCCGGGATCGCGGCGAGGTTGGCGTCCTTGGCGGCGTCGCCGGTAGAGCCGTCGACGTTCTCGATGTAGTTGAAGCACCAGCTCCACTGGAAGCCGACCACGTTGACGGTGACGTCGGGCTTCTTGGACGTGTCGAGGAGCTTCGACTCGTCGCGGGCGGTGAAGTAGAACAGCACCGAGACGATGATCAGCGGAACGACCGTGTACAGCGCCTCGATGGGCATGTTGTACCGGGTCTGTGGGGGAACCTCGACCTTGGTGCGGCTGCGCCGGTGGAAGAAAGCACTCCACAGGATCAGGCCCCAGACCAGTACGCCCGTGGCGAGCGCGGCCGCCCAGGAACCCTGCCACAGGGAGAGGATCCGGGGAGCCTCTTCCGTGGTCGGGGTGGGCATACCAAGGCGAGGGAAGTCCTTGTATGTGCAACCGGTGGCGGTCGCCAGGACCAGGCCCGCAGTCAGTGCCTGCAGCAGCTTCCGCCGCATCGGGCGCCGCGGCGAGCGGTCGGAGCCGTTGGGACTCACGTAGCGCCTTCCCGAGAGTCTCGCCCGCGCAGGTCAGGCTGCGGCCTTCTCGCTGGTCGGTCGCCGCCCTGCGGCGGGCAGGGGTTTGGATGTTTATGCGGACCAAACCCTACTGGACGCGATTTGGGGTCGCGCGGGGAGGGGGGCCCAACACTCCGTGGGTCACGCCGTGCGCCTAATAGCTCGACAGTTCGGGGGGTTTGGCGGGTTCAGGCGGGTTATGAGTTTTCGCGCAGTTCTCCGCGCCCCGTTTCACTCGCCCCGAGGCTTTAGCGTTGACCTGTGGCGTACTTCGACTCTGCTTCCTCCGCTCCCCTCCATCCCGTGGCCCGGCAGGCGCTGTTGGCCTCCCTGGACGAGGGGTGGGCCGATCCCGCCCGGCTGTACCGGGAGGGGCGGCGGGCGCGGATGCTGCTGGACGCCGCCCGCGAGGCGGCCGCCGAGGCCGTGGGGTGCCGGGCGGACGAGTTGGCGTTCACCTCGTCCGGGACGCGCGCGGTGCACTCCGGGATCGCGGGGGTGCTGGCGGGGCGGCGGCGCGTGGGACGCCACCTGATCGTGTCGTCCGTCGAACACTCTTCGGTGCTGCACGCGGCGGAGGTCCACGAGGCCGGGGGCGGGACGGTCACCCGGGTGGTGGTGGACCGGTCGGGGGCGGTGTCCGCGTCCTCCTTCGCCGAGGCCCTGCGCCCCGACACCGCGCTGGCCTGTCTGCAGTCCGCCAACCACGAGGTGGGGACGGAGCAGCCGGTGGCCGAGGTGGCGGCGGTGTGCCGGGAGGCGGGGGTGCCGCTGCTGGTGGACGCCGCGCAGTCGCTGGGGTGGGGCCGCGTCGACGGGGACTGGTCGGTCCTGACCGGGAGCGCCCACAAGTGGGGCGGCCCGTCCGGGGTGGGGCTGCTCGTCGTGCGCAAGGGGGTGCGGTTCGCGGCCCAAGGGCCCGCGGACGAGCGGGAGTCGGGGCGGGCCGCCGGGTTCGAGAACATCCCGGCGATCGTGGCGGCGGCGGCCTCGCTGCGGGCGGTGCGGGCGGAGGCCGAGGCGGAGTCCGTACGGCTGCGGGAGTTGACGGAGCGGATCCGGACGCGGGTGCCGGCACTGGTGCCGGACGTGGAGGTGGTCGGGCATCCGGAGCGGAGGCTGCCCGGTGTCGTCACCTTCTCCTGTCTCTATGTCGACGGGGAGACCTTGCTGCACGAGCTGGACCGCGAAGGCTTCTCCGTGTCGTCCGGGTCCTCCTGCACGAGCAGCACGCTGACCCCGAGCCATGTGCTGCGCGCCATGGGGGTGCTGAGCGAGGGCAATGTGCGGGTGTCGCTGCCGGCGGGCACGGCGGAGGAGGACGTCGAGCGGTTCCTCGCCGTGCTGCCGGGGGCGGTCGCGGCGGTGCGGGAGAAGCTGGGCGCGCCGGCCCCGGCCGCGGTGGTGCGCGAGGACGCCCTCGTCGTGGACGCCCTCGGCAAGCGGTGCCCCCTCCCCGTCATCGAGCTGGCGAAGGTGATCGCGGACGTCCCCGTCGGCGGCACCGTCCGCGTCCTCTCCGACGACGAGGCGGCCCGTCTGGACATCCCGGCGTGGTGCGAGATGCGGGGCCAGGAGTACGTCGGAGAGGAAGCGGCGGAGCGGGGCTCGGCCTATGTGGTGCGCCGGGTGAGCTGAGCCGTCGGGCGAGGTGGGCCGTCAGGCGAGGTGGGCCTTGACCTCGGCGGCGGCCTCGTCGCCGTACGCCTTGGTGAACCGCTCCATGAAGTGGCCGCGGCGCAGCTGGTACTCCTGCGTGCCCACGGTCTCGATGACGAGGGTGGCGAGCATGCAGCCGACCTGGGCCGCGCGCTCCAGGGAGACGCCCCAGGCGAGCCCGGAGAGGAAACCGGCGCGGAACGCGTCGCCGACGCCGGTGGGGTCGGCCTTGCGCTCCTCGTCCGGGCAGCCGACCTCGATCGGGTCGTGGCCGACGCGCTCGATGCGGACGCCCTGCGCGCCGAGGGTGGTCACCCGGTGGCCGACCCGGTCGAGGATCTCCGCGTCCGACCAGCCCGTCTTGGACTCGATGAGGCCCTTCTCGTACGCGTTGGAGAAGAGGTAGGTCGCGCCGTCCAGCAGTATCCGGATCTCCTCGCCCTCCATGCGGGCGATCTGCTGGGAGAAGTCGGCGGCGAAGGGGATGCCGCGCGAACGGCACTCCTCGGTGTGGCGGAGCATCGCCTCCGGGTCGTCGGCGCCGATGACGACCAGGTCGAGGCCGTCGACGCGGTCGGCGACGGTCTTCAGCTCGATGAGGCGGGCCTCGCTCATGGCACCGGTGTAGAAGGAGCCGATCTGGTTGTGGTCGGCGTCGGTGGTGCAGACGAAGCGGGCCGTGTGCAGCGTCTCGGAGATGCGCACGGAGGCCGTGTCCACGCCGTGCCGGTCGAGCCAGGCGCGGTACTCGTCGAAGTCGGAGCCGGCCGCGCCGACGAGGATCGGCCTGGTGCCGAGCTGCCCCATGCCGAACGCGATGTTCGCGCCGACACCACCCCGGCGGACGTCGAGCTGGTCGACGAGGAAGGAGAGGGAGACCGTGTGCAGCTGGTCCGCGACGAACTGGTCGGCGAAGCGGCCCGGGAAGGTCATCAGATGGTCGGTGGCGATGGAGCCGGAGACTGCGATACGCACGGCGAGGACACGCTCCTGCGGAGGGAGAGGGGATTGACAGTTCACGCTACCGGGTCGTCCAGGCCCTCAGAAGCAGGCAAAACTACCCGATAGTAGGTCTTTCTTCGTGGGGTTCCCGGTGCGTACGGTGCCGATATGACGAACCCCAAGATCCACGGCACCGTCCCGTTCGACCCTGACGGCGGCCTCGCCGCGCTGCGCGGCGACTGCGCCCGGATGGCCCCGCACTGGGCGGCCCCCGCGAAGGTCATTACGGCTCCGGTGCCCCCTTCGCTCATCCACGGGGTGACGGTTCCCGCGACCTCCGCACGGCTGGTGGACGCGATGTCGGACTACGGCGACTGAGGGGTCCGCCGCGCATCCGCCCGACCGACGGGGAACCGTCGGCTCCTCCGCCGCGTCCCATCGCTGTCCCCCGTATAGGGGAGGCGGTGTACGACCAGCCGAAGGAGCGATGCGGTGAACGCCGAGCGACCCGACCACCCCGAGAACCCGGACGAGGGCACCCGGCCCGACGCGACCGAGGAGCTCAGGGCTGCCGGGGACCGGGCCGAGGAGGTCGAGAAGACCGACCGGGCCGAGAAGGCCGGGAAGACCGACCAGGCCGAGGCCGAGGAGACCCCCACGGGGGCCGGTGACGACGAGGCGCGTGCCCGTGCGGCCGATCCCTCGGACGAGGGCGGCGACGATCGGTCCGAACCCGCGGAGGCCGCGGACGACGGTAGTGACGACCGGGGTGGTCCGGCCGAGGGCGCCGACGAGGCGCGGGAGGACCGTACGGCCGGCGTGTCCGAGGTCGCCGAGGTCGGGCGGGCCGATGTCGGGCAGGCCGAGGCCGCCGACGCCGAGGACACCCGGAGGTCGGCGCGGCGGCGGTCGCGTGTGGTCGTGGCCTCCGTGGCCGCGGCGGTGCTGCTCGTCGGCGGTGGTGGGGCGTTTCTCGCGGCGACCACGTCCGGTGGGTCCGGCGATGGCTCCGGGCGCTCGGCCGGGGCCGACGGCACTCCTCCGCCGCTGGCGCTCGACGGATACGGCGGCGGCGGTCCGAAGGGCATCGCTCCTGGTGAACCCGACCCCAATGGGGTGACCTACGAGGCTGTCGGCAAGCTGCCGGACGGCCCCGACTCGGCCCCGGTGTACCGGGCCGAGGGGCAGGTCACGGCCGTTGAGGTGGCGCGGCTCGCGAAGGCGCTGGGCGTCGAGGGCGAGCCGAGGGCCGAGGGCGAGAGCTGGCGGGTCGGCACCACGCGCGACGGATCGGGCCCCACGCTGCACGTCGGCCGGCAGGCGCCGGGCGCGTGGACGTTCAGCCGGTTCACACCGGGCACCGACAACTGCCAGAAGGTCGACGTCTGCACCGCCGTGCCCCCGGCCGGCGACGCCGACCCGGTGAGCGAGGCGGCGGCGAGGAAGGCGGCGACACCGATCCTCAAGGCCGTCGGCCAGGACGACGCCAAGCTGGACGTCTCCCAGCTCCTCGACGCCGTCCGCGTGGTGAACGCCGATCCCGAGGTCGGCGGGCTGCCCACATACGGCTGGGCGACCAACCTCCAGGTCGGCGCCGACGGCACGGTGGTCGGCGGCAGCGGCAACGTGAAGGCGCCGGTGAAGGGCGACACGTACCCGGTGGTCGACGCGGAGCGGGCACTGGAGCTGCTGAACGACTCGGGGCAGGGCGTCGGCCCCGCCCGCGAGGATGTCACGCCGTCGCCGTCGAAGCCGCGCTCCGTGCCGATGGCGGTCGACGGCGCGGTGTTCGGGCTGGCCTCCCACCAGATCGCCGGCCGGCCGGCGCTGGTGCCGTCCTGGCTGTTCGAGGTACGGCCGCCGCAGAAGGCCCCGGCCGGGTTCACGGTGACGTATCCGGCCGTCGACCCGAAGTACCTGGTCTCCTCCCGGCCGGAGGAGCCGAGCGAGGGGCCCGAGGACCCGAACGTCCCCGGCGACCGGCCGCCGGCCGACCCCGCGTCGCGGAACGTCCCGGTGCAGGGCTACACCGCGGACGGCAGCGAGCTGACCGTCAGCTTCTGGGGCGGGGTGTGCAGCGAGTACACGGCCACCGCGACCGAGAAGTCGGGCGAGGTGAAGGTCACCGTGACCGGCAGCTCCCAGCCCGGCCGGGTCTGCATCATGATCGCCAAGGCGATGGAGCGCACCGTGCGACTGGATGGGCCGGTGGGCGACCGCGAGGTGGTCGGACCGGACGGCGAGGAGATCCCCCAGGGCGGGATCCGGGAGATGCAGCCGCAGTAGGGCCGGCCGCGAGCCGGGAACGGACGAAGGCGGCGTCCCCGTCGGAGGGGGACGCCGCCTTCGTCGTGCTCAGCGCGCGCCGTACGGCGTGCGGGCGGGCTCAGCTGAAGGAGTCGCCGCAGGCGCAGGAGCCGGTCGCGTTCGGGTTGTCGATGGTGAAGCCCTGCTTCTCGATGGTGTCGACGAAGTCGATGGTGGCGCCACCGAGGTAGGGGGCGCTCATGCGGTCGGTGGTGACCTTCACACCGTCGAAGTCCTTGACCACATCACCGTCGAGCGAACGCTCGTCGAAGAAGAGCTGGTAGCGCAGGCCGGAGCAGCCGCCGGGCTGGACCGCGACGCGCAGCGACAGGTCGTCACGGCCTTCCTGGTCGAGCAGGGCCTTGACCTTGGCCGCGGCGGCGTCGGTCAGGATGATGCCGTCGGTGACGGTGGTGGTCTCGTCCGATACGGACATCTACATCTCTCCCGGGTTGTACGGAGACTGCTTGCCGACGAGTGCAACCGCCGGGGTCCCGGATTCATTCCGTCCGGGGCGAGCGGATTTCCACCGCGTCCTTCTTCATGCTCGCACATGGCCCGCGTGGTGGGCACCGGCCGCCGCACGGGCGTCCGGTCCGGCCACCGGGATTCATGTCACATCGACGCTATGGGCATCGTCAACGTGACGTGAAGCGGTTATGATAGATAGCGTCATTTCGACGAAAAGGCTAGCCCGTATGTCCCGCCGGCTCCCCCTCGGGCCGGCGAGCCGCAGAACAGAAAGGGTGCGTGTCGTGACCACCGCCCAGACCCCGGAGCTCGACGTACAGCCGACGCCCCTCGCCCTGCTGCTGCTCGGCCGCGAGGCCGACCCGAGGAGCGAGCGCGGAGTCGACTGCCCCGGCGACCTCCCCTCCCCCTCCGACCCCGACCTGGTGGAGCGTGCCCGGGCGGCGAAGGCGAAGCTCGGCGACAAGGTCTTCGTGCTCGGCCACCACTACCAGCGCGACGAGGTCATCCAGTTCGCGGACGTCACGGGCGACTCCTTCAAGCTGGCCCGTGACGCGGCGGCGCGGCCCGAGGCCGAGTACATCGTCTTCTGCGGTGTGCACTTCATGGCCGAGTCGGCGGACATCCTGACCTCCGACGACCAGAAGGTGGTCCTCCCGGACCTCGCCGCCGGGTGCTCGATGGCCGACATGGCCACCGCCGAGCAGGTCGCCGAGTGCTGGGACGTGCTGACCGAGGCCGGCGTGGCCGAGCAGGTCGTGCCCGTGTCGTACATGAACTCCTCCGCCGACATCAAGGCGTTCACGGGCAAGCACGGCGGGCTCATCTGCACCTCGTCGAACGCGAAGCGGGCCCTGGACTGGGCCTTCGAGCAGGGCGAGAAGGTGCTGTTCCTGCCCGACCAGCACCTGGGCCGCAACACCGCGGTGCGGGACATGGGCATGTCGCTGGAGGACTGCGTCGTCTATAACCCGCACAAGCCGGGCGGCGGCGTCACGGTCGAGCAGCTGCGGGCCGCGAAGATGATCCTGTGGCGGGGCCACTGCTCGGTGCACGGCCGCTTCAGCCTGGACTCGGTGAACGACGTGCGGGCCCGCATACCCGGGGTCAACGTCCTCGTGCACCCCGAGTGCAAGCACGAGGTCGTGGCGGCGGCGGACTACGTCGGGTCGACCGAGTACATCATCAAGGCGCTGGAGGCGGCGCCCGCCGGTTCCAAGTGGGCCATCGGCACCGAGCTGAACCTCGTACGCCGGCTGGCGAACCGTTTCGCGTCCGAGGACAAGGAGATCGTCTTCCTCGACAAGACGGTCTGCTTCTGCTCCACCATGAACCGCATCGACCTGCCCCACCTGGTGTGGACGCTGGAGTCGCTGGCGGAGGGCACCCTCGTCAACCGGATCGAGGTCGACAAGGAGACCGAGGCGTTCGCGAAGCTGGCGCTGGAGCGGATGCTGGCGCTGCCGTAGCCCGCACGCGCCGCGTGCTCACCCCGAGACGGGCTTCCGCTCGGGGTGGGCCGGGTCCAGGGAGCACAGCGTGCCGTCCGGGATCGCCACGACCAGCGCGCTCCCGTAGAGCAGGACCTGTGGCCGGTCCTGGCCGACCGTGGCCGGTCCGGTGCGGGGCAGGGTCTCCCACAGGGGGGTGCCCTTGCGTCCGTCGAGGGCAGCGACCCGTCCGCTGGAGCTCACCAGGTAGAGCGTGTCGCTGCGCCCGTCGTACAGCGGAACACCCGGCCTCTCCAGGCTGGTGCGGGTCCGCCACAGTCGTTTGCCGGTCCGCGGCGACACGGCGGTGACCCGGCCGCTGGACTCGGTGAACACCAGCGTGCCGTCGGCTGCGGTCACCTCGGCCTCGAACGGCTCCGGCAGCTCGGTGGTGGTGCGGGCCCCGGTGTCGGGGTCGATCAGCAGGACGCCGTTGTAGCGACGCCAGTAGCCGGGCTTGCGCTCCTCCCGGAGCATCACGGCCACCCGTCCGTCGAGCACCCCGATGAGGAAGCCCTCGAGCGGGACCTTCCACCGCCGGGCCGATCCGTCGCTGGTGTCCATCGCGACGATCAGGCCGGTCTCGTTGGCCTCGCTCGTCTCCAGGGTGTTGGGCACGCAGGACACGTACAACGCCGTGCCGGACGTCGTGGTCGACTGGCAGTCGTGACCGGCGGGGAAGTCCAGCGACCAGAGTTCGGCTCCGGTGCGCGGCACCCGGGCCGTCGCCGTCCGGGTGTTCGCCTCGGCGACGAGCACGACGTCACCGATCTGCTTGACGGGAAGGTCGGCGTTGACGACCTCGCTGGTCCACAGCCGATCACCGGTCTCGGCGTCGAGGGCGACCAGGCGGGACTGGTCCTCGACAGGGGCCTCGGTGACCACGGTCTGCCGCACCAGTACGGTGCCGTCCACGACGCCGAGAACGGACGAGGCGTACGACCCTCGCTCCGTACCGGCGGGTGCGATGTCGGCGCGCCACACGGTTCTCCCGGTGCGGCCGTCCACGCGTACCGGCAGGATTCCGTCACCGGCGCAGTAGACGGCGTCCCCCTGCGTCCGGCACTGGGGATCGCCGCCCGTCAATGAGCCGTCCCCGGTCAGTGGCTTCCGGGCGCCGGACGACGCGGTCTTGTACACCGTGGTCTGCCAGGGCTTCCAGCCGCTGGGCGGTGACGCCCAGCGGGAGGTCGGGGACGGCCCGGGGGTCTTCGCGTCGCCGCTCTCCGCCCAGCCCGGCCCCAGCAGATACGCCGTCAGCCCGAGGACCAGCGCGCCGACGGTTCCGACCGCGACCAGCACGGGGCGGCGCCGGAGCCGGCGGCCGGGACGGGTCACCGCGTGGACGTCCGCGGCCGGCGTCACGGTCGCAGGCTCCTCCGGGTCCCCCTCGGGCAGGACCGCCGCGAACGCCTCCGCCAGCTCGTCGAGGCCGGGGCGGTCTGCGGCGTCCTTGGCGAGGCACTGCGCCAGGATCGCGCGCAGCGGGGGCGGCACCTCGTCCAGGACGGGCGCGTCGTGGATCACCCGGTACGCCGTCAGATAGGGGCTGTCGGCGTCGAAGGGCCCTTTGCCGGTGAGGGTGTACACCAGCAGGCTGCCGAGGGAGAAGACGTCCGAGGCCGGGCCCACCGTGCGGGCGTCGGTGAGCTGCTCCGGGGACATGAACGGCGGGGTGCCGATCATCTGGCCCGTCTCGGTCAGGGTGTGGTTCTCGGCGGCGCGGGAGATGCCGAAGTCGATGACGCGGGGGCCGTCCCCTGCGATCAGGACGTTCGCCGGTTTCAGGTCGCGGTGCACGACACCGGCGCGGTGGATCTCCCGGAGCGCCTCGACCAGGCCGAGGGCCAGGCGGCGCAGTTCGCCGTCCCGCAGCGGGCCCCGGTCGCGGATCCGCTGGGCGAGCGAGGAGCCGGGTACGTACTGGGTGGCCATCCAGGGGCGCACGGCCTCCGGGTCGGCGTCCACGACGGACGCGGTGAAGGCCCCGCTGACCCTGCGCACGGCGTCGATCTCCTGCCGGAACCGGGTGCGGAAGACGGCGTCCTCGGCGTACTGGGCGTGCACCACCTTCACGGCGACGTCGCGTCCCGACCGGGTTCTCGCCCGGTAGACGACGCCCATGCCCCCGGTGCCGAGCCGGTCGACCAGTCGGTAGCCGCCGACCGATTTCGGGTCGTCGCTGTGCAGCGGCACGCCCGCATCCCTCCCCCGTGCGACCTGTGCAGGCCCTGAACGCCATGAAGGCCGTGAAGCCGTGAAGTTGTAAGCCGTGAAGCCGTGCAGCCGTGCAGCCGTAGGCCGTGAAGTCGTAGGCCGTGCAGCCGTAGGCCGTGCAGCCGTAGGCCGTGAAGCCGGTCGAGCGCCAGGATACGTAATCCGGGGAAGCGAGACGGCCGGGCACCGGACCATCTCAAGTCCGGTGCCCGGCCGTGCCGGTCACGGGGTGTCACACCCCGGCGGTCTCCGTCCGCTCGGGGCGGGGCTCCGTCGCGGCGGACGCGGCGCCCGCGCGCTTCAGGGCCTTCTTCTTCGCCCGGCGCTCCTTGCGGATCTCGACCATCGTGTAGAGGGTCGGGACCAGCAGCAGGGTGAGCAGGGTCGAGGTGATCAGACCGCCGATCACCACCACGGCCAGCGGCTGGGCGATGAAGCCCCCCTCCCCGGTGATGCCCAGGGCCATGGGCAGCAGGGCGAAGATCGTCGCCAGGGCTGTCATCAGGATCGGGCGGAGGCGGTGGCGGCCGCCCTCGACGACCGCCTCGACGGTGCTGTAGCCCTGTCGCCGGTACTGGTTGATCAGGTCGATCAGTACGATCGCGTTGGTGACCACGATGCCGAACAGCATCAGCATGCCGATCATCGCCGGGACGCCCATCGGGGTGCCGGTCGCGACCAGCAGTCCGATGGCGCCGGTGGCGGCGAACGGGATGGAGACCAGCAGGATCAGCGGCTGGACCAGGGACCGGAAGGTCGCCACCAGCAGCATGAAGACGATGGCGATCGCCGCGAGCATCGCGAGGCCCAGCGAGGCGAACGCCTCGTCCTGGTCCTGGGAGACACCGCCGATGTCGGCGGTGGCGCCCGCGGGGAGCGTCAGTCCGTTCAGCTTGGCGGTGAGGTCCGCGCTGACCGCGCCCGTGTTGTCGCCCTTCGGCTTCGCGGTGATCGTGGCGGCCCGCTGGCCGTCGATCCGGGTCATGGAGACCGGGCCGTCCACCAGCTCGACATCGGCGATGGCGCCGAGCTTCACCGGGCCGAGCCGCAGGTTCTTCAGCTTCTCCAGGGTGTCGGCGGGCTTCGCCGACTTGATGACGATGTCCCGCTCGGTGTCGTCGAGGATCGCCCGGCCGGTGGTCGTCCCGCGGACGGCCTGGGCGACGGCGGCGCCGAGGGTCTGGTCGTCGAAGCCGGCCGCGGCTGCCTTGTCGGTGGCCCTGACCGTGATGCGGGGCACGCTCTGGGAGAGGTCGCTGGTGACGTCGGTGACGTTGTCCAGCGTCGCGACGGCGTCCCGGACCTGCTCGGACGCCTTGCGCAGGACATCGGCGTCGGCGGCCTTCACGACCACGCTCAGGTCCTGGCTGCCGAAGCCGTCACCGGCCGCGATGGTCGTCGTACCGATGCCGGACAGGTCCTTCAGACCGTCCTCGACGCGCTCCTGGACGTCCTCGGCGGTCGCCGAGTCCTCCAGCATCACGTTGTACGAGGCCTGGTTGGAGTCGGTGCCGCCGCCGAAGGCCGCCATGAAGCCGGAGGAGCCGATGGTGACCTGGTAGTCCTTGACGCCCTCGGTGCCGGCGAGCAGCTTCTCGACCTTCTTCGTCTGCTCGTCCGTCGCGGCGAGGCTGGTGCCGGGCTTCAGCTCCTGCTTGATGCTGAGGACTTCCTGGTCGCCCGGGTCGAAGAAGTTGGTCTTCAGCAGCGGGGCCATGCCGAACGTGCCGAGCAGGACGACCACCGCGATGACCACGCTGGTGAGGCGGCGCCGGGTCGCGAAGCGCAGGACGGGCACGTAGAAGCGCTGGAGGCGGCTCCTCGCCTCCTTCTCCTCGGCCTTGCGGCGCGCCTCGTCGGCGTCCTCGGGCGTGCCCTTCGGGGCGCGCAGGAACCAGTACGACAGGACGGGTACGACCGTCAGCGAGACGAGGAGGGAGGCCAGCAGGGCCGCCGTCACCGTCAGGGAGAAGCTGCCGAACAGCTCGCCGACCATGCCGCCGGTGAGGCCGATCGGGAGGAACACGGCGACCGTCGTCAGCGTGGACGAGGTGACCGCGCCGGCGACCTCGCGGACCGCCTTGAGGATGGCCTCCTGGCGCTCCTCGCCGTAGCCGAGGTGGCGCTTGATGTTCTCCAGGACCACGATCGAGTCGTCGACGACACGGCCGATGGCGATGGTGAGCGCGCCGAGGGTGAGCATGTTCAGGGAGAGGTCGCGGGTCCACAGGACGATCAGGGCGAGGACCACCGACAGCGGGATGGACACGGCCGTGACGAGGGTGGAGCGGACCGAGGCGAGGAAGACCAGGATGACGAGGACCGCGAACAGCAGTCCGAGCCCGCCCTCGGTGGTCAGGCCCTCGATGGACTTGGAGACCGCCGGGCCCTGGTCGCTGACCACGGTGACGGTGGCGTCCGAGCCGAGGTCCCGGCGCATGTCCGCCAGCTTGTCCTCGACGGCCTCGGAGATGGCGACCGCGCTGCCGTCGCGGTCCATGGTGACCATGACCGCGAGGCTGGGCTCGCCGTTGGTGCGGGTGAGGGAGTCGGCCTTGGCCTCCTCCTCCTTGACGGTGGCGACGTCGGCGAGCCGGACGGGCTTCTTGCCGCCCTCGCCGCGCACCCGCAGGTCCTGGATCTGCCGGAGCGAGGTGTAGCCGCCGCCGACCTGGACCGTGCGGTTGGCGCCGTCCTCGTCGAATGAGCCCGCGGGCATGGTGACGCCGCCGGCCTGGAGGGCCTGCGAGAGGGCCGTCGTGGTCAGGCCCGCCTTCGCGAGCTTGGCGTCGTCGGGGGTGACGGTGACCTGGACGTCCCGTACGCCGTCGACGGTGACCTGGCCGACGCCGTCGATGTCCTCCAGAGTGGGGACGACCGTGCGGTCGATCCGGTCGGCGAGGACCTGCTGGTCCTGGTCGGAGGTGACGGCGAGGACGACGGTCGGCATGTCGTCCGTCGAGCCGGCGATCACCTGCGGGTCCACGTCGTCCGGGAGCTGGGCGCGGACCCGGTTGACGGCCTGCTGGACATCGGCGACGAGCTGGTCGGTGCCGGGTCCGTAGTCGAAGGACGCCATGATCAGGGCGTTGCCCTCGCCGGCGGTGGACGTGACGCCCGTGATGCCGTCGACGCCTTCGAGGCTGTCCTCGATGGGCTCGACGACCTGCTTCTCGACCACGTCCGGGGAGGCGCCCTGGTACGGCGCGAGCACGGACACCATCGGCAGTTCGATGGTGGGCAGCAGTTGCTGTTTGAGCTGGGGTATCGCGATCGCCCCGAAGGCGAGCGCGATGATCGACACCAGACCGACGAGGGCCCGTTGCGCGAGGCTGAACCGAGACAGCCAGGACATGGGTGACCGGATCTCTCTTCTTGTGGCAGGAGCGGAGGAGGAGCGCCGATGCGCGCTCACCCCACACCCTGGGCCATCACGAAGCCCGATCCGTCGCTCCGCAGGTCCATTTCCTTATCCCGCGCATACTCCGGCCGCAGTAGTACGGGGGGAGTTCACTCCACCCTTGGGCGTACCAGGCCCGACTCGTACGCGAAGACCACCAGCTGGGCCCGGTCGCGGGCGCCGAGCTTCGCCATGGCCCGGTTGACGTGGGTCTTCACGGTCAGCGGGCTCACTTCGAGGCGCTCGGCGATCTCGTCGTTGGACAGGCCCGCGGCGACATGGACGAGGACCTCGCGCTCCCGGCCGGTCAGGGTGCCGAGCCGTTCGGAGCGGGCGGTGTCGGTGTCGTCGTCCCCGTCGGGGTCGTCCGACTGGGCGAGGAAGCGGGCGATCAGGCCCTTGGTCGCGGACGGCGAGAGCAGCGCGTCCCCGCCGGCGGCGACCCGGATGGCGTTCAGCAGCTCGTCCGGTTCGGCGCCCTTGCCGAGGAAGCCGGAGGCGCCGGCGCGCAGGGACTGCACGACGTAGTCGTCGACCTCGAAGGTGGTGAGGATGACGACCCTGACGTGGGCCAGCTCGGGGTCGGCGCTGATCATCCGGGTGGCGGCGAGTCCGTCGGTGCCGGGCATCCGGATGTCCATCAGGACGACGTCGGCCCGTTCCTCCTTGGCCCGCCGCACCGCCTCCGCGCCGTCCGACGCCTCACCCACGACCTCCATGTCCGGTTCCGAGTCCACGAGCACCCGGAAGGCGCTGCGCAGCAGGGCCTGGTCGTCGGCGAGCAGGACGCGGATGGTCATACGGGGTCCCCCGGTGCGGTGGTCAGGGTCGCGCGGGTGCTTCCGCGCGGGCCGTGCGGCTGGTGAGCGGCAGGATCGCATGGACGCGGAAGCCGCCTCCGTAGCGGGGGCCGGTGGTGAGGGTGCCGCCCAGGGCGGTGACGCGTTCCCGCATACCGAGGAGGCCGTGCCCGCCGCCCGCGCCGCCGGAGTCCGGGTCGCCGGGGTTCCGAGCGCCGTCGTCGAGGACCGTGATCTCCACGTTCGGTCCCACACGGACGACGCTGACCTCGGCCTTCGCCTGTGTCCCCGCGTGCTTCTGCACATTGGTGAGGGCTTCCTGGATGACGCGGTACGCGGCGAGGTCGACCGCGGCGGGGAGGGTGCTGCCCTCGTCGGCGCGGACCACGTCGACGGCGAGGCCCGCGCTGTGGAAGGTGCCGACGAGGGCAGCACCCTCCCCGCCGC